>JACQAG010000035.1 GCA_016195085.1 Pseudomonadota bacterium
AAGGCTGCGGCGCGATCGCCCGCGCCCCCAACGCGAGCTCCACTCGGATCGATCAGCAGAAATCTTCCAGCCCCCCAATCCAGGAGGATCAAATGCCCCAAATCGCCCTTGACAGAAAAAGCCCCATACAAGGGACGGGGTGAGGGTCTTCGGGGCCAAGCCTTACCATGGGCCGGATGCGGGACTATATTTTGCCAAGATCCAGTCAGCGGAGAGGCGTCATGCAGCTCAAGACCGAGACCCCGCCCACCTCGCTTCCTCTCAAGGACCAGCGCCTGCTCAAGAATCTGGCTTATGTCGACGGCGCCTGGGCGGCTGCCGATGACGGCCGCCGTTTCGCCGTCACCGATCCCGCCGACGACAGCGTCATCGTCGAGGTACCGGACATGGGGGTGAAGGAGACGCGGCGCGCCATCGAGGCGGCGAATGCCGCTTGGGGCCCCTGGCGCAAGAAGACCGCCAAGGAGCGGGCGAACATCCTCAGGAAATGGTTCAACCTGATGATGGAGAACCAGGACGATCTGGCGCTCATCATGACCGCCGAGCAGGGCAAGCCCTTGACCGAGGCCAAGGGCGAGATCGCCTATGCCGCCTCCTTCGTCGACTGGTTCGCCGAGGAAGGCAAGCGCATCTATGGCGACGTCATTCCCACCTACGCGTCCGATCGGCGCATCGTCGTCCTAAAGCAGCCGGTGGGCGTGGTCGGCGCCATCACGCCGTGGAATTTCCCCGCCGCCATGATCACCCGAAAATGCGCCCCGGCGCTGGCGGCGGGCTGCCCGGTGGTGGTGAAGCCGGCGAAACAGACGCCGCTCTCGGCCCTCGCCTTGGCCGAGCTCGGCGAGCGCGCCGGGATTCCCAAAGGCGTGTTCAACATCATCACCTCCAACCGGTCCTCTGAAATCGGCGCCGAGCTCACGTCCAATCCGATCGTGCGCAAGATCGGCTTCACCGGCTCGACCGAGATCGGCAAGCTCCTGATGCGCCAAGCCGCCGGCACGGTGAAGAAGGTCTCGCTCGAGCTCGGCGGCAACGCTCCCTTCATCGTCTTCGACGACGCCCAGCTCGATGCCGCCGTCGCCGGAGCGGTCGCATCCAAGTTCCGCAACACCGGGCAGACTTGCGTGTGCGCCAACCGCTTCCTGGTGCAGGACGGCATCTATGACGCGTTTGCCGCCAAGCTTGCCGAGACGGTGAAGACGCTCAAGGTCGCCCGCGGCACCGAGCCCGGCGCCCAGCAAGGCCCGCTCATCGACGCAAATGGGCTGGCCAAGGTCGAGGAGCATGTCGCCGACGCCGTGTCCAAGGGGGCCCGCGTCATCACCGGCGGCAAGCGCCATGCCTTGGGCGGCACCTTCTACGAGCCGACCGTGCTGGCCGACGTCACCACGCAGATGAAGGTCGCCCGCGAGGAGACCTTCGGGCCGGTGGCACCCTTGTTCCGCTTCAAGACCGAGGAGGAGGCGATCCGGCTCGCCAACGACACCGAGTTCGGGCTTGCCGGCTATTTCTACAGCCGCGACATCGGCCGGATCTGGCGCGTCGCCGAGGCGCTCGAATACGGCCTGGTCGGCGCCAATGAAGGCATCCTCGCCACCGAAGTCGCACCCTTCGGCGGCATGAAGGAGTCCGGCATCGGCCGCGAGGGCTCCAAATACGGCATCGAGGAGTTCGTCGAGATCAAATATCTCTGCATGGGCGGGGTCGACCGTTAGCGCGATGAGTACGCGGCGGGTGTTTACGAACGGACCCTCACCCGCCTCGCTGGCGCTCGGCACCCTCTCCCACCTGGGGTGGGATTTGGGAGGGGGTGCGGCGCACCCCCTCCCCGACCCTCCCTGGTCGGGAGAGGGAGGGCCCCGCGCCTTGCGCGGGAGGGTGAGGGTCGTATCGTCGCGCTTCTAGGCCAATCGGGGAGCCTCCCATGTCTCGCTTCGACTTCGATCTCTTCACCATCGGCGCCGGCTCCGGCGGTGTCGCCGGCAGCCGCCGCGCCGGCACCTATGGGGCCAAGGTAGCGATTGCCGAGTCGGTCCGGGTCGGCGGCACCTGCGTCTTGCGCGGCTGCGTGCCGAAGAAGCTCCTGGTCTATGGCAGCGGCTTTTCCCGCGACTTCGAGGATGCGGCCGGTTTCGGCTGGACCGTGGGCGAGCGCCGCTTGGATTGGGCGAAGCTGATCGAACGCAAGGACCGCGAGCTCGACCGCCTGCACGCCATCTACATCGCTATGCTGAAGAATGCCGGGGTCCGCATCATCGACGGCCGCGCCAGGCTCGTGGATGCGCACACGGTCCAGGTCGCCGGCAAGACCTACACCGCCGACAAGATCATGATCGCGACCGGCGGCTGGCCAGCGCTGCCGAAGCTCCCCGGCATCGAGCATGCGATCACCTCCAACGAAGCGCTCGACCTGAAGCAGCTGCCCCGGCGCATGGTGATCGTCGGCGGCGGCTATATCGCGGTCGAGTTCGCCGGCATCTTCCGCAATGCCGGGGTGGAGGTGACCGAGATCCTCCGCGCCGACACGGTGCTGCGCGGCTTCGATGACGATGTGCGCCAGCATCTGGCAGCCGAGCTGGCGAAGCAGGGCATCAAGCTCATGCCCCGGACCCAAGTGGTGGCGATCGAGAAGACGGCGGACGGCTTTGCGGTCGCGACCGATGCGGGCCAGCGCATCGAGACCGACCTCGTCCTCTACGCCACCGGCCGGGCGCCAAACACCGCCGGGATGGGGCTGGCGGAGGCCGGCGTCACCCTCAACAAGGCCGGCGCCATTGCCGTCGATGAATGGAGCCGCAGCACGGTCGAGACCATCTACGCCGTGGGCGACGTCACCAACCGCATGAACTTGACGCCGGTCGCCATTGCCGAGGCCCGGGCGGTGGCGGAGACCTTGTTCAACAAGAATCCGATCGTCGCGGACCACGCCAACGTACCCTCGGCCGTCTTCAGCCAGCCGCCGGTGGCGACCGTGGGCTTGAGCGAGGCGGCGGCGCGCAACACCCATCGCCAGGTCGACGTCTACGTGACCCGCTTCAAGCCGATGCTGAACACGCTCGCCGGGCGGGACGAGCGCACCTTGATGAAGCTGGTGGTCGACGGCGCCAGCGACCGGGTGCTGGGCTGCCACATGGTGGGTGCGGATGCGCCGGAGATCATCCAGGGGATGGCGGTGGCGCTTAAATGTGGCGCCACCAAGCGGCAGTTCGATGCCACCGTCGGCATCCATCCGAGTGCGGCGGAGGAGTTTGTGACCTTGCGCGAGAAGCACCCGGAGCTGCCGGCGAAGGCCGCGGATTAGCGCGCTTCGCTAGCGCCAATCGTGGCCGCGCCAGCGCTCCCGGCCTGAGCGATAGGAGAAGCCGAAGCTGCTGTAGCCTCCGCCATAGCCGTAGCCGTAGCCATAGGGGACATAGGCGTAGGGGTAATAACCGTACGGGGAGGTGCCGTAGGGGTAGTAGTACCCGTAAGCCGGCGCGGAGTAAGGGAGCGCCGGCTCGGCCGCGACACATCCCGCCAGCGCCAGACTGAGACCGCCCAGCAGCAGAACGCGCGCCAATACCGTCTTGCCATCGTTCACGGAGGGTGAGCTCCTTCGTCGCCATCCCCTCCCGAGGATCGTCATCTTAGCACACGCAAGGCCGGTCGGTTTCCTTCGCCGCTCCGATTCTGCAGGTCTGCCATGCCGCCGGATGCATGGCGAGGCGGGGCCGGCATCCTCACTATGCCTCTATGCTGCAACGCGCCATGTCCTTGCCCAGACCAGCCCAACTCTCCCCCAACCGGGTCGCCTTCGTGCTCTTGGCCATGGTGACGCTGTGCTGGGGCATCAACTGGCCGATCATGAAGCTGGCGGTGGCCGAGGTCCCGGTGTGGAGCTTCCGCGCGATCTGCGCCGGTGCCGGTGCCTTGGGCTTGCTCGGCATCGCCGCGGCCACCGGCCAGCGGTTCTGGCCGCCTTCCCATCAATGGGGACGGCTCATCCTCGTCGCCATCCCCAACGTCATGCTCTGGAACGTACTCGGCGTCTACGGCCTCAAGCTCCTGCCCTCGGGCCGGGCCGCGATCCTTGCCTTCACCATGCCGCTCTGGGCGGTCCTCCTCAGCATGCTCGTCCTGGGTGAGCGGCTGACGCCCAACCGCGCCCTCGGCCTCCTTTTCGGCATGGCCGGCATGGCGGTGCTGATGGGGGGCGAGGCGGCACACCTGGCCGAGGCGCCGGTCGGCTCGCTCCTGATGATCGCCGCCGCCTTCTCCTGGGGTGCCGGCACGGTCTTGCTGAAGCGCTTTCCCATCGACCTGCCGACCACCGCGCTCACCGGCTGGCTCCTCGTCCTGGGCGGCGTGCCCATGCTCGCCGGCGCCCTTATCATCGATCCGCCCATCCCGTGGCCGCCGAGCCACGCCGCACTCTTCGCGGTCGTCTACAACATGCTGATCGCCTTCATCTTCTGCTATTGGGCGTGGTTCAAGATCGTGAGCCTGGTGCCGGTCAACGTCTCCGCCATGGGGAGCCTGATGATCCCGGTCGTCGGCACGCTGTCGGGCATGCTGCTGCTGGGCGAGTCCGTCGGCTGGCAAGAGGCGGTGGCCCTGGCGCTGGTTCTGGCCGCGGTCGCCACGGTGCTGCGGCCGGCATCCGCTGCAGCCGCTCGCGCTGGTGCCGGAGGGCGGGCCGTATAGAGACGCCAGAACCGATGAGCGCACATCTTCTGCCTTCGCCATCGAAGTCCGCATGACCCTTGCGGTATGCGCGTGCGAGCGATCGGCAGCGCTGAAGACCAGGGTTTTCGCGACACAGGCGCTCAAGTGCTCTCACACCGCATCGCAAAGAAGACATAACCGTAATAGGAACCGTAGCGTCGGTGGACATCGAGTTCGCTCAGCGCCTTGTCGATGCTGCTCAGCACTTCCTCGTCACCGGCGTATTTCTCCCGCAGCATGAACAGGCGCTGCTCCTTCGGCCCGTAATAATCGTCCCACCAAGACCGCTCCGGCAGGGTGAAATGGCCGATGCCGCGGTACCCGGCCGCCTCGATCCGGCAAAGACAGCCCTCAATGGTGGTCATGGCTGGGTATTCCGCCCAGTGTTCGCGGACCACGCTCGGCAAATCGGCCTTGAGCCAGCAAGGTTCGGTCACCACGATCTGGCCCGCGTCTCTGAGCAGCGCCTTCCATGCGTGGAGAGCCTGGCTAAACCCCATGATGTACATCGCCCCCTCCGACCAGATGAGGTCGAAGCTGCCGGCAGCGAACGGCATCGAGGCCATGGCGGCGTTGACCGGCATGATGCGCCGGTGGAAGCCTGCTTCTCCGGCTCGGCGCCGGAGCTCGTCCAGAAACGGCCGATGGGTGTCCAAGGCCGCAATGGGTCCCTGGGTCAGCCGGGCGAGCTCGAGTGTCTGCATGCCGGGCCCGCAGCCGACATCCAAGACCCGTAGGTTCGGCGGCAGCCGCCCCAGCATGCCGAAGGCGCGCCGGGTCGAGCCGTTGTCGCCGGGTCCTTCCCTGGGCAGCCCGCTATGGATCTCCCAGAAGATCGATGGCTTGGCAGGTATCGGGGGCCAGCGCCTCAGCGCGCTTCCGGCTTCATCTCGACCTCGACGAACACCACCTCGCCCGGCCCGTCATTGATGACGTCGTGCTCGACCCCGGCCTCTCTGGTGTAGGCCTGGCCGGTAACCAAGGTCGCGATGCGCTCGCCCGCTTTCTCGGCGAGGCGCAAGGGCCCGCCCCGCATGGGGACGACCACATAGTCGAACTCGTGGCGGTGCCAGCCCGTGTGCGAGCCCGGCGGAAAGCGGTATTCGGTGACCCGGACCCGCTCGGTGTCGATTTGCCTGGTGGCGATCGCGTCCTTGAGCTTGGCTTCAGCCATCTCCAATCCCTTCCCATATCCAATGCTTATAGGGGCTTCCGCCGCCATCCTTGCCTAAAATCCTGGCCTTGCGTATAGGCTTAGAGAACGAATCGAAACCAGAGGATCCGCCATGGCCGGGAAATGGTCGCCAGAGAGCTGGCGCGGCAAGGCAATCGGCCAGCAGCCGGACTACCCGGATGCGGCTGCGCTGGCCCAAGTCGAGGCGCAGCTCCGCGTCTTTCCGCCCTTGGTCTTCGCCGGCGAGGCAAGGAACCTGAAGGCGAAGCTGGCCGAGGTGGCCGACGGCCGCGCCTTCCTCCTGCAGGGCGGGGATTGCGCCGAGAGCTTCGCCGAGTTCCACGCCAACAACATCCGCGACACCTTCAAGGTGCTCCTGCAGATGGCGGTGGTGCTGACCTTCGGCGCCTCCTTGCCGGTGGTAAAGGTCGGCCGCATGGCCGGCCAGTTCGCCAAGCCCCGCTCGGCGCCGACCGAGACCCAGGGAGGGGTCGAGCTGCCGGCCTATCGCGGCGACATCATCAACGGCATGGAGTTCTCGCCTGAGGCACGGCGACCCGATCCGCAGCGGCTCATCCGCTCCTACAACCAGTCGGCCGCCACGCTCAATCTCTTGCGCGCCTTCGCCCAGGGCGGCTTCGCCAATCTGCAGAAGGTGCATGCCTGGAACCTGGGCTTCGTCGCCAACAGCGGCGCCGGGCACCGCTACCAGGAGCTCGCAGACCGCATCCAGGAGTGCCTGGCCTTCATGCAGGCCTGCGGGCTGACGCCGGAGACCATCCGCGAGCTGCGCGAGACGGATTTCTACACCTGCCATGAAGGCTTGCTGTTGGGCTACGAGCAGGCTTTGACCCGGGTCGACTCGACCACGGGCGATTGGTACGACTGCTCGGCCCATATGCTCTGGATCGGCGACCGTACCCGGCAGCCCGACGGCGCCCATGTGGAGTTCTTCCGCGGCGTCAAGAACCCGCTCGCCTTCAAGGCCGGCCCCAGCCTGTCCAGCGACGACGCGCTCCGTCTCATCGACGCGCTCAACCCGGCGAACGAGCCGGGGCGCCTCACCATCATCTGCCGCATGGGTGCGGATAAGGCCGAAGCGAAGCTGCCGCCGCTCGTTCGTGCGATCGAGCGCGAGGGCAAGCGCGTGGCCTGGGTCTGCGATGCCATGCACGGCAACACGGTCAAGTCGGCCAATGGCTACAAGACCCGGATCTTCGATCGCATCCTGGCCGAAGTCCGTACCTTCTTCTCCGTGCATCAGGCCGAAGGCAGCCATGCCGGCGGCGTGCATTTCGAGATGACCGGGCAGGACGTGACCGAGTGCGTGGGCGGCGCGCAAGCGATCGACGAGAGCACCTTGGGCGACCGCTATCACACCCATTGCGATCCCAGACTGAATGCCAGCCAATCGATCGAGCTCGCCTTCGAGCTGGCCGAGCTCCTGAAGCGCGGCCGTGTTGCCGCCGCCTCGCCTATCGCCGCCGCTTCCTGACCGTCCGCTCCGGGCCGCCTCCGAGCGGCCCGGATCCCTCGCCCATAACGAGCCGGGTCGCCCGCCATGCAGCCGACCGTCGACGACATCCCGCGCTTCACCGATCAGTATTTTCTGAAGACCAAGGCCTGCGTCGGCCGCTTC
This sequence comes from Pseudomonadota bacterium, assembly GCA_016195085.1. NCBI lineage: Bacteria > Pseudomonadati > Pseudomonadota > Pseudomonadota bacterium. The sequence continues at coordinate 7,518 of JACQAG010000035.1, forward strand.
GGCGACAAGCGGGTGACCTATGCCGTCTTCATGCGCCGCCCGGTGACCTCGGCGCCGCGCCTGGCGATCGACTGGCTGGAGACGGTGGCCCGAGCCCGTGGCGTCAGCTTCGAGATCGACCTCAACTACCAGGAAGGTGCTTGGGTCGGCGCCGGCCAGCCGATCTTCTATCTCTCGGGCTCGCTCTTCCATCTGGTCGACCTGGAGACGATCTACCTGCAGAAGCTGGGTGCCGCCTCGGTCGCCGCCTACAACGCCTACACCATGTGCGTCGATCTGCCGAAGACGGCGTTCCTTGCCATGGATGCGCGCCATTGCGCCGGCACCGAGATGGCCGAGCTCATGGCCTACGGTGCCTGCGTCGGCTCCCGGAAGGCGCAGAAGAAGGTGGGCGCCATCGGCTTCGTCGCCAACGCCACCGACGCCACCGCCAGCTATTTCGGCCAGCAGAGCGGCAAAGGCACCATGCCGCATGCGCTCATCGGCTATGCCGGCTCGACGGTGCGCGCGGCCGAGATGTTCCACGAGACCTTTCCCGATGACGGTATCGCCGTGCTGGTCGACTACTACGGCCGCGAGATCACCGACAGCCTGGATGTGTGCCGGCGCTTTCCCGATCTCGCCGCTTCCGGCCGGCTCTCGCTCAGGCTCGATACCCATGGCGGCCGCTACATCGAGGGCCTCGATGTGGGGTCCTCCTATGCGCTCCTCGAGCGCAACGCGCCGGAGGCGATCCGCGGCTACCGCACCGAGGCCGAGCTGCGCTCGCTCATCGGCCCGGGGGTGTCGGCGGCCGCTATCTGGTCCTTGCGCGAGAGTCTGGACAAGACCGGCTTCCCCGCGGTCAAGATCGTCGCCTCCTCGGGCTTCTCGCCGGCCAAATGCAGGGTCATGGCGCTCGCCCGGGCGCCGATCGACGTGGTCGGCACCGGCTCCTACCTGCCGGAAAACTGGAGCGAGACCTACGCCACCGCCGACATCGTCGCCTATGACGGCGAGCCCATGGTCAAGGTCGGCCGCGAGTTTCTGCTGCGCAAGGCGAAGGTCGCCTCGTGAGCGAACCATCGGAACAGCGGGTTTCCCTCGAACCGTTCTTCGTCGAGCTCGGCCGCTCTCTCAGCGCGGCGACAGCGGATGCGCTGCAGGCGCGCCCGAACCCGGGCCAGCTCCGCGTCACGGTCGATGCGGCGATGGGCGCCTTCGAGGACGCGGTCGCCGGCCTGGAGAAATGGTCCGGCCCGGAGCGGAAGCTGGATTGCCGGGAGGGCTGCACCCATTGCTGCCGGCTGACCGTGCTGGCCGACGGCGCCACCGTCATCCGCATCGCGCTCTACATCGAGGAGAATTTCGGGGCCGAGCGGCGGTCCCGCCTCATGCAGCGCATCGCCGAGCGCCAGGCCCTCCATGCCGGCCTCGAGCAGGCGGAGCGGCAGCTCCGGCGCGACCCATGCCCGCTCCTGGAGGACGGTCGCTGCTCGGTCTATCCCGTCCGACCGATGATCTGCCGCTCCTTCAATTCCATGAACGTGGCGACCTGCGAGCGCGAGATCCTGGGCGGCGGCAACCCTGAGGGCATCGATGCCTGGCGGATCCCCTGGCTGGTGGGCCTCGCCGTCAATGAGGGCTTGATGACCGGGCTGGTGGAGGCCGGCTATGTCGACGGCGATGTGGAGCTGGTCGCGGGGTTGGCAATCGCGCTGGGCCAGCCCAATACCGCGGAGCGATGGCTGGCGCATGAGCCGTCGCTGGCGCCGGCGCAGTGGCGCATCGCGCCCGCCGACGATCCCGAAGACCCGGCTTGAAGGCGCATTGAGCGCTTGAAGCCGAGTTGACAGGGGGCCGGCGGCGGCCAATGTTGACCCCATGACCGACAAAATCGGCATTGCGCTCGCCCAGATCAACCCGGTCGTGGGCGACATAGAAGGCAACCTCGCCAAGCTCCGCTGGGCCAGGCTGGAGGCCGCCTGGCTCGGCGCCGATCTGGTGGTGCCGGGCGAGCTCGCGGTTTCCGGCTATCCGCCCGAGGATCTGGTGCTGAAGCCGGCCTTCCTTGCCGCCGTGGTGGACGCGGTCGAGGGCCTCGCCGCCGATACCGCCGATGGCGGCCCTGCCGTGCTGGCGACGGCACCCTGGCCCCACGAGGGCAAGACCCGCAATGCCGCCCTCTTGCTGGATGGCGGCAAGATCGTCTCCACGCGCTTCAAGCACGATCTGCCGAACTACGGCGTGTTCGACGAGAAGCGCGTCTTCGCGCCCGGGCCGATGCCGGGCCCGATGGTCTGCCGCGGCGTGCGCCTGGGCGTGATGATCTGCGAAGATATGTGGACGCCGGATGCGGCGGAGACCCTGGAGGAATCCGGCGCCGAGATCCTGATCGTGCCCAACGGCTCGCCCTTCGAGCTGGACAAGCTCGACACCCGCCACGGTCTGGGCGTGGCACGCGTGGCGGAGACCGGGCTGCCTCTCGTCTATGTCAACCAGATCGGCGGCCAGGACGAGGTGGTCTTCGACGGCGCCTCCTTCGTGCTCGCCGCCGACGGCAGCACTCCCGTGCAGCTTCCGGCGTGGCAGGAGACGGTGTCTTTGACGCTCTGGCGGCGGGGCGCTGCGGGCTGGCGCTGCGAGCCGGGCCTGCAGGTACCGCCTTCCGCCGGGCTCGAGGCGATCTATCAGGCGATGATGCTGGGCTTGCGCGACTATGTCCGCAAGAACCGGTTTCCCGGCGTCATCCTCGGGCTGTCCGGCGGCATCGATTCCGCCTTGACCGCGGCGGTCGCCGCCGACGCGCTGGGCCCGAGTCAGGTCCACTGCGTGATGATGCCGTCGCCCTATACCAGCTCCGAGTCGCTCGAGGATGCGGCCGAAGTCGCCCGGCTCTTGAGCGTCCGTCTCGATACCGTTCCGATCGAGCCGGCGATGCAGGCCTTCGCCCGGATGCTGGCGCCCAGCTTCGACTCGCTGCCGGCGGACATCACGGAAGAGAACCTGCAGAGCCGGGCGCGCGGCATCACCTTGATGGCGCTCTCCAACAAATTCGGCCCGATGGTGCTCTCGACCGGCAACAAGTCGGAGATGTCGGTCGGCTATGCCACGCTCTATGGCGACATGTGCGGCGGCTATGCAGTGCTCAAGGACATCTACAAGATGACCGTCTTCCAGCTCGCCCGCTGGCGCAACCAGCTCTGGCCCGCTGGCGCGCTCGGCCCCGCCGGCCGGGTCATGCCCGAGCGCGTCATCACCAAGCCGCCTTCGGCCGAGCTCAAGCCCAACCAGACCGACCAGGACACGCTGCCGGCCTATGAAGTGCTGGACGACATCCTGAGCGGGCTCATCGAGCGCGAGGAGGACGTGGCCGCCATCGTCGCCCGCGGCCATGACGAGGCGACCGTGCGCCGGGTGTGGCGCATGCTGGACCGCGCCGAATACAAGCGGCGCCAGGCGCCGCCCGGCGTGAAGATCACGTCGCGCGCCTTCGGCCGCGACCGCCGCTACCCCATCACCAACGCGTTTCAGAGATAGACGGCGTGACCACGGTCAACGAGGCCCCCACCCTAACCCTCCCCCGCCTGCGGCGAGGGAGGGGAGATGAGCGCTTCGGCTCCCTCCCCCAGCGTCTGCTGGGGGAGGGCCGGGGTGGGGGCATGCGCGACCGGTGCTCTCTCCTGGAAATCTAGCGGATCATGTCCGTGCTCGTCCGGATCGCGCCGAGTCCCACGGGTCGGCTGCATATCGGCAACAGCCGGACGGCGCTGGTGAACTGGCTGTTCGCGCGCCGCCAGGGCGGGCGCTTCCTGCTCCGCCTCGATGACACCGACATGGAGCGCTCGACCGCGGAGTTCGCGCTCAGCATCGAGGAGGATATGCGCTGGCTCGGTCTCGATTGGGACCTGTTCGCGCGCCAATCCGATCGCATGGGACGCTACGCCGAGGCCGAGGCGCGCCTGAAGGCCATGGGCCGGCTCTATCCCTGCTACGAGAGCCCGGAGGAGTTGGCGCTCCGCCGCAAGGTGCAGCTCGCCGCAGGTAAGCCGCCGATCTACGATCGCGCCGGGCTCAGCTTGACCGAGGCCGATTGCGCGCGCTTCGAGGCCGAAGGAAGGCGGCCGCATTGGCGCTTCAAGCTCGAGCATGGGCCGATCGCCTGGACCGACCTCGTTAGGGGCGCGGTGGTCTTCGACGGCGCCAAGCTCGGCGACCCGGTCCTGGTGCGCGCCGACGGGCGGCCGATCTATGGGCTGGCCAGCGTGGTCGACGACATCGACTTCAAGGTGAGCCACATCATTCGCGGCGAGGATCATGTCGACAACACCGCGGTGCATATCCAGCTCTTTCGGGCGCTGGCGGCTCCGGTGCCGGAATTCGCCCATCTGCCGCTGATCGCCGATACCGAGGGCGGCAAGCTGTCGAAGCGCATCGGCAGCCTCGGCGTGGCGGAGCTGCGCCGGGACGGCATCGAGCCGATGGCGCTCAACAGCCTCTTGGCCCATCTCGGCACCTCCGATGCGATCGAGCCCCATGGCTCGCTGGAGGCGCTCGCCCAGCACTTCGATCTCGGCCATTTCGCCCGTTCGACGCCGCGCTTCGATCCCCATGAGCTGGAACAGCTCAATCACCGGCTGATCCAGACGATGCCGTTTCATGCCGTCGCCGACCGGCTGAATCGGTCGGGCATCGACGCCGATGAGCGGTTCTGGCTGGCGGTCAAGCCGAACCTGACGCGCATCGCCGATGCGGCTTCCTGGTGGCAGGTGTGCCGTGGCGCGGTGGCGCCGGCGATCGCCGATCCCGGCTTCACCGAGACGGCGCGCAGCTTGCTGCCGCCCGAGCCTTGGGACGAGGCGACCTGGGGACGCTGGACCGATGAGGTGAAGGCGGCCACAGCGCGCAAGGGCAAGGCGTTGTTCCTGCCCTTGCGGCTGGCGCTCACCGGCCGCGACCATGGACCGGAATTGCGCAATCTGCTACCCCTCATCGGCCGCGCCCGGGCCGAGGCCCGGCTCGGCGGCAAGACCGCCTGAAGCGACCGAAAAGCGATGCCGCTCAAGCTCCACAACACGCTGACAAGGCGGAAGGAGGAATTCCTTCCGCTCGACCCGAACCATGTCCGCATGTATGTGTGCGGCAACACGGTCTACGACCTGGCGCATATCGGCAATGCGCGCCCGGTTATCGTCTTCGACGTGCTGAATCGCCTGCTCCGGCGGCTCTATCCGCGCGTGACCTTCGTGCGCAACGTCACCGACGTCGATGACAAGATCATCAAGCGATCACGCGAGGCGGGCGAGCCGATCGAGCGCCTGACGGAGCGGACGACGACCGACTTCCAGCAGGACATGCGGGCCTTGGGCGCGCTCGAGCCCGACGTTGAGCCGCGCGCCACCCAGCACATCCCGCAGATGATCGGGATGATCGAAGCCCTCATCGCCAAGGGGCACGCCTATGCGGCCGATGGTCACGTGCTGTTCAGCGTGCCTTCGATGGCGGACTACGGCCAGCTTTCCCGGCACAGCCGCGACGAGCTCATTGCCGGCGCCCGGGTGGACGTGGCGCCCTACAAGAAGGACCCGGCGGATTTCGTCTTGTGGAAGCCGTCGGATGCCGCGCAGCCCGGCTGGGATTCGCCCTGGGGCCGCGGTCGTCCGGGCTGGCACATCGAATGCTCGGCCATGGCCAAGCAGTATCTCGGGCCGGTCTTCGACATTCATGGCGGCGGCCAGGACCTGATCTTCCCCCATCATGAGAACGAGATCGCCCAGAGCCGTTGCGCCCACGGCACGCCCTTCATGGCGCGCACCTGGCTGCACAATGGCATGCTGACGCTCGAAGACGTGAAGATGTCGAAATCCCTCGGCAATTTCTTCACCGTCCGCGACTTGTTGAAGGCGTGGCCGGGCGAGGTGCTGCGCTACTACATGCTGACCGGAATCTATCGCCAGCCGCTCAGCTGGACGCGTGCCGGACTCGTAGAGGCGAAGACCGCGCTGGATCGGCTCTACACGGCGCTGCGCAGCGCTGCCGGCGCTCCGGCACTGCCCAGAAATGACGATGTCCCGCTCGATGTCCTGGCGGCGCTCGAAGACGATCTCAACACCCCCTTGGCCTTGAGCCACCTGCACGAGCAGGCGACAGCCCTCAACAAGGCGACCAAGCCTGCCGAGCGGGCCGCGCTCGCCGGCAAGCTTAGGCAGTCGGGCGCGCTCTTGGGCCTGTTGGGCGACCAGCCCGATGCCTGGTTCCAACGCTCGGCATCTGAAGTCGCCGGCTTGGACAGGGAAACCATTGACGGCCTGATCGCCGACCGTCTGGCCGCCCGCAAGGCCAAGAACTTCCGCGAGGCCGACCGCATCCGCGCCGAGCTCGCCGCCAAGGGCGTGGCGCTCGAGGATGGACCAGAGGGCACGACCTGGAAGATGCAAACCGCCGTAGCGAGCGACGCGTGACGGGCCGGCGCATCTATCTCTACGACACCACCCTCAGGGATGGTGCGCAGACCCAGGGCATCGACTTCTCGGTCGAGGACAAGCGGGCGATCGCCGAGGCCTTGGACCAGCTCGGGCTCGACTATCTCGAGGCCGGCTGGCCCGGCGCCAATCCGACCGACGACCGGCTTTTCGCCGAGCCGCCCAATCTCGCCCAGGCGCGGATGGTGGCCTTCGGCATGACCAGGCGCGCCGGCCGCAGTGCCGCCAACGATCCCGGCTTGACCGCGGTGCTGGCCGCGGGCGCCGGCACGGTGTGCCTCGTCGGCAAGGCTTGGGACTTCCAGGTCGAGGTGGCGCTCGGCGCCGACCTCAGGGACAATCTGGCGATGATCGCCGACAGCGTCGCCCACGCGCGAACCCGCGTCGATGAGGTGGTGTTCGACGCCGAGCACTTCTTCGATGGCTACAAGGCCAATCCCGGCTATGCGGTCGACTGCCTCAGATCCGCGCTCGACGCCGGTGCGGCCTGGCTGGTGCTCTGCGACACCAATGGCGGCACCTTGCCGCACGAGATCGAGGAGGTGGTGACGAGCCTCGGTGCCAGCCTGCCGGCCGAGCGGCTCGGCATCCACTGCCATGACGACACCGGCAATGCGGTCGCCAACTCGCTCGCCGCCGTGCGCGCCGGGGCCTGCATGGTGCAAGGCACCTTGAATGGCTTGGGCGAGCGCTGCGGCAACGCCAATCTGGTGACCCTGATCCCGACGCTCATGCTGAAGATGGGCTATGGTACGGGCATCACCGATGCGGGCCTGAAGCAGCTGACCCGCGTTTCCCGGCTTCTGGATGAGCGGCTCAACCGCGCGCCCGACCGCCAGGCACCCTATGTCGGCGAGTCGGCCTTCGCCCACAAGGGCGGCCTGCATGCCGCCGCGGTCGCCCGCGATGCAAGGGCCTATGAGCACATCGAGCCGGAGCGCGTCGGCAATCGCCGCCATGTGGTGGTCTCCGACCAATCCGGCCGCGCCAATCTCGTCGCCCGCTTCCGCGAGATCGGCCTCGAGGTGAAGCCCGACCATCCAGGCCTGGTGGCGCTTCTGGAGACGGTGAAGGCGCGGGAAGCCATGGGCTATGCCTATGACGGCGCCGAGGCGAGCTTCGAGCTCTTGGCCCGCCGGGCGCTGGAGGACGTGCCTCACTATTTCACGCTGAAGCGCTTCCGGGTCATGGATGAGCGGCGCTACAACGCCAAGGGCGCATTGGTTACAGAGTCCGAGGCGACGGTCACGGTCGGGGTCGGCAACGAGCTCCGCCACGAGGTCGCGGTCGGCAACGGCCCGGTGAATGCCCTCGACACCGCCCTGCGCAAGGCGCTCGCCGGCTTCTACGGCAGCCTCGATGCGATGCGCCTGGTCGACTACAAGGTAAGGATCCTGACGCCCAGCGACGGCACCGGGGCGGTCACCCGGGTGATGATTGAAAGCGGCGACGGCCATGGTGCGCGCTGGACCACGGTCGGGGTGTCGGCCAACATCATCGATGCCTCGGTCGACGCGCTCTTTGACGGCATCACCTACAAGCTGATGCGGGACGGCGCCAAGGTCGGCGCCGGCGCCTGAAGCCCGTGCCGACTCTGATGATACCCCCCTCCCTATCCCTCCCCCGCAAGGGGGGAGGGGACAGAGCCGCACCTTTCCCTTCTTCACCCTCCCCCTTGACGAGGGAGGGTAGGGGAGGGGGCGATCTACTATCCAATCACCGAACCTAGCGATGCCGACCAACACGCAGCAGACGCTAATCTTGAGCGGACCGGCGATCATCCTGGTCGAGCCGCAGCTGGGCGAGAACATCGGCACCACCGCGCGCGCCATGCTGAATTGCGGCCTCGATGACCTCCGCCTGGTCCGGCCGCGCCATGGGCGGCCGGATGAGCGCTCCTATGCGGCGGCGAGCGGGGCCGATGTCGTGCTCGATCGCTGCCGTCTCTATGAGCGGGTGGAGGAGGCGATCGCCGATCTCGCCCGCGTCTATGCCAGCAGCGGCAGGCTGCGCGACATGGCGAAGCCGGTGATCACGCCCAGGCTGTGGGCGAAGGAGGCGCGCGCGCTGATGGACTCCGGCGCCAAGCCGGGGGTGCTGTTCGGTCCGGAGCGGAGCGGCCTCGTCAACGACGATCTGGCGCTGGCCGATACCGTGGTGACGGTGCCGCTCAATCCCGGCTTCAGCTCGCTCAATCTGGCGCAGGCGGTGGTGATCCTGGGTTACGAGTGGTTCGTTGCCGACGATCCCACCCCGGAGCGCCAATCCTGGGGATCCGACAGCCTGCCTGCGCCTAAGGCCGAGCTCGTCAACTTCCTCGAGCGCCTGGAGGCAGAGCTCGACGATTGCGGCTTCTTGCGCAATCTCGAGCAACGGCCCTCGATGGTGAGGAACCTCCGCAACCTCTTTCAGCGCGCGCTGCCGACCCAGCAGGAGCTCCGCACCATGCACGGCGTGGTGCGCTGCCTGGTCGACAAGCGGAAATATTAGGACGCGCTTGCCGAAATTGTTTCAGGCGGCGAGCTCGGCCGCCTTGATCGTATAGCGAAACGCGTCGGGATCGAGGCTGTCGAGACGGCCTGCTGCGGTCTCGGCTTGCGGATACATGAGGAACTCCAGCGTCGGTCCTTTCGAGCCCGGGAGCACGATGTCGAGGCCAGAATTGTAGGCAAGCCAGTTGGTCTCCCACGCCCCGAACAGCGTCTTGCGCGCATTCACCACCATCGCATCGGCAAGCGCCAGGTTTCCCGGCGGCTCCTCGAGCACGACCTTGCGCACATCGGCCGGATCGACGGGGAACCAGCCGAAGCCTGTGAAGTAGACTTCCGCCCGGCAGTGCTGCGCCTTGGTGATGATCTCGGAATTGGCGCCGAGGCTCTTGTAGCCGAACTTCGAGGGTGCCACGCGGATGCCATAGAGGTCGCGCGCCGGCAGGCCGGAGGCCCGCGCCATGCCGACGAAGAGCGCGTTCAAGTCGGCGCATTTGCCGCCGAGATTGCCGGTCTCCAGCATGTAGGCGATGTTGCCGAGACCGCAGCCGCGGATCTTGGGATCGCGGAAGGTGTTGTCGACGATCCACGCGTAGAGGAGCCGCGCCTTGTCGACATCCGAGCGGGCGCCCTGGGTGATCTTGCGCGCGGTCTCGCGCACGATGCCGTCGGTCGGCAAGAGCCGGGTGGCGGCGGTATAGTGCAGGCGCGCCTTGGCGCTGAGGGCGGGCGTTGGGCCCGGCTTCGCCAAGTCGATCCAGCGGTCGCGGGCAGCGAAGCGGCTTTGCACCTCGACGACCGGCTTTGCTTCGTCCTTCTCCCACACGGCATGCAGCATCTCGGCGCCGCTTCGCGGATCGCGGACCTGGACCGCATTGGCGGCATTCGTAGTCCACAGGCTGCCCATCAGGCGAATCCAGTCAGGCTCGTTGACCGACGGCAACGGGATCCAGGCCTGGGCCTGGCCCTCGGCTTCGGCGATCTCCATGCGCGTCGTCACCTCGAACCGGCGCCACGCCGTCGGCTTTGGGGCGAAGGCACCGGGTGCGCCTTGCGCGAAGGCGCTGAAGGAGGATGCAGCGCCGAGCGACAAGGCAGTCCCGCCCAGCAAGAAGTCGCGCCTGTTGATCGACATTGGTCGCTCTCCCTTCGCAAAATGGCCGCGGGGTCGACCACCGATCATGGCCGCGCCCCGCCGGACCCAATTGTTTTTGAGAAGAGACTGTCGCCGACGACGATCCCGTCGCGCCTTGGTCGGGGCGGCTCTGCCGCCCGCCGGAGCCAGCCCGTACCGGGCATGAGCACGATTGAAGAAGTGTCGGGGACCCGCCCGGTGCCTGTCAAGCGCGGGCGGGTGAGGGTGCCGGGCCGGCAGCCGGGGCGTCGGTCAGCCGGGAACAAGGTCGGCAGGGGTTCAGAGCGCAACCTAACCGGTTGAGCCCGGCTGGCAATCTCGTCCGTCGATGACGATTTGACAGCCGGTTGGCGCCGACTATACTCCCGCGCCTCTTCCCGGGAACGCGGACGCAACCCGCCTCAAGTCGTGGATGCGCCCCGGCTCGCCTTTCGAGCCCTACCGGGACAACAACACCTGAAACGGAGCCATGTCATGAGCAAGCGCGAAAGCTCGAAATACAAGATCAACCGACGCCTCGGCGTCAATCTCTGGGGCCGGCCGAAGAGCTCGATCAACAAGCGGGAATACGGTCCCGGCCAGCACGGCCAGCGCCGCAAGAAGCCGTCGGACTATGGCATCCAGCTGGCGGCCAAGCAGAAGCTCAAGGGCTACTACGGCAATATCGGCGAGCGGCAGTTCCGGCGCCTCTACGAAGAGGCGAGCCGGCGGCGCGGCGACACCGGTGCGCGCCTGATCGAGCTCCTGGAGCGCCGCCTGGATACCGTCGTCTACCGCATGAAGTTCGTGGCGACCGTCTTCGCCTCCCGCCAGTTCGTCAATCACGGGCATATCCGGGTGAACGGCAAGCGGGTCAACATCGCCTCCTACCAGGTGAGGAACGACGACACGATCGAGATCAAGGACAAGTCGAAGCAGCTCGCTTTCGTGCTGGAGGCTTCGGTCAGCCCCGAGCGCGACGTGCCCGACTATCTCGAGGTCGACCACAAGACGATGAAGGGCAAATTCCTGCGCGCACCGGCGCTCGAGGACGTGCCGTTCCCGGTCACCATGGAGCCGAACATGGTGACCGAGTTCTACTCGCGCTAAACTCGCAAGAGAGGCTGAGCCGCTTTAGCGGCCGACCTGTCTGCTCCAGAGCTGGCCGGGCCTGCGTTGCCGGCCGGAAGGAGTCTCCGCATGCGGTTCTCATCCCTGGTCGATCGCGTCGCCGGCCGCGGCGCGGGGGCTTGGCGCCTCCACATCGAGGCCCTGCAGATGCGCGCCGCCGGCAAGGATGTCATTTTGCTCACCGTCGGCGAGCCCGATCAGGCGCCGCCGGAGCCGATGATCGAAGCCACGGTCGCAGCGCTCCGCCAGCACGAGGTCGGCTACTCGCCCATCCTCGGCCAGGAGCCGGTGCGGAGCGCGGTGGCCGAGCGCTTCGCCCGGCGCACCGGCCGTCCCTGCACCGCCAAAAACGTGGTGATCGTGCCGGGGACCCAGGCCGGGCTCTATTGCGCCTTGCAGTGCCTCGCCGGTGCGGGGGACGAGGTGATCGTGCCCGAGCCCATGTATGCGACATACGAGGCGGTGGCCGGCGCCAGCGGTGCCCGGCTCGTCAATGTGCCGCTCCGGCCGGAGACCGGCTTCCATCCCGATCTCGACGCGCTCGCCCGGGCGATCACGCCGAAGACGAAGGTGATCTGGATCAATAGCCCGCACAACCCGACCGGCGCGGTCATGAGCAAGGCCGAGATCGAGACCGTGGCTGAGCTTTGCCGCAAGCACGATCTCTGGCTCTTGTCCGACGAGGTCTACGAGGATTTGGCCTATGCGCGGGCGCATGTGAGCCCGTGGAGCCTGCCGGGCATGGCCGAGCGCACCGTCGTCGTTTCCAGCCTATCGAAATCCCATGCGGTTCCAGGGTTCCGCTTGGGCTGGATCATCGGCCCCGAGAGCCTTACGGCTCACCTCTTCAATCTGCTCCTCTGCCTGCTCTACGGCGGACCGCCTTTCATCCAGGCGGGCGCGCTCGCAGCCCTTCGCCAGGAGCTGCCGGAAGCGGCGGCGTTGCGCGAGGCCTATCGCAGCCGTGCGGCGATGATGTGCGCCATCCTCGATGCGGCGCCGAACTGCAGGGTGACGCCGCCCGAGGGCGGCATGTTCGTCATGCTCGATGTCCGCGGCACCGGCCTCGGCTCGGAGGCATTCGCCGATGCGCTCCTCAAGCGCCATGGCGTGGCGGTGCTGCCTTGCGACGGCTTCGGGCCCAGCGCCGTAGGCCAGCTTCGCATCTCGCTCACCAATGACGAGGCGATCTTGGCCGATGCCGGAAGGCGCATCGTCCGGCTGGCGACGGAGCTGGCGGGATCGGCCGCTCCGCGCGCGGCGCAGTGAGAGAGGGAGCGAGCGCCATGAACGATCTGCAGCAGCCGATGTTTCTATCCCATGGCGCGCCGACCTTGGCATTGGCGCTGTCGCCGGGAGAAGACAAGGTCCAGGCGTTCATGCAAGGGCTCGGCCGCACGCTGCAGCGGCCGAAATCGATCCTTGCCGTATCCGCGCATTGGGAGACCGAGAACCCGATGGCGGCCGAGACCGATCGGCCGCAGACCATCCACGATTTCGGCGGCTTCCCGCCGGAGCTCTACCGGATCGTCTATCCGGCACCGGGGGCGCCCGCGCTGGCACACCGCGTCGCCGGATTGTTGCTGGAGGCCGGCTTCGCCGCCGGCACCGATCCGAGCTGGGGCCTCGATCACGGCGCTTGGGTCCCGCTCATGAATCTCTTTCCCGAGGCCGACGTGCCGGTGGCCCAGCTCTCCATCCAGACCCATCTCGGCGCCCGCCACCACCTGGCGGTCGGCCGCGCGCTGGCGCCGCTCAAATCCGATGGCGTCTTGGTCATGGGCAGCGGCGGGGCGGTCCACAATCTCCGCCGGCTGGCCCGACCCGGCGGCAACGGGCCGGAGCCCTGGGCCCAGGAGTTCGAGGACTGGCTCGCCGAAGCGCTGGCCCTGGGCCGGATCGATGAGGTCGTCGATTTCGAGGTGAAGGCGCCCCATGGCCGCATGGCCCATCCGCGGCCGGAGCATTTCTATCCGCTGCTGGTGGCCCTCGGCGCGGCCGGCGAGGGTGCGCGCGGCACCGCGCTCTACCGCGGCTTCACCCACGGCAATCTAAGCCTCGCCTCTTTCCGTTTCGCGGGCGCGAGCGGCTGATCGCCTAAAGCATCTCCGAGTGGAAAAAAGGGCCGCACCATTGGGGCGGCCCTTGTTCGCAAAGTTCTGCTCCCGGCGGGAGCTAACGCGTCGCCGTGCTCGTCGCGGTCGTGCCCAGCTGCGGCGAGGCGCCGTTGATCCCAAGCAAGCCATCGACACGGGTGATGGCTGTCGGTGTCAGCTCCTTGTTGGCGCTCTGCGCCAGCTGCTGCCTTGCCGCGGTGATCGCGGCGGCTTGCTTCGCCGGATCGGTGATGGCGAGAGCCGCCTTCATTTGCGTTTCATAGGTCGCGATCTTGCCGACCATCGAATTGGGCGAGGCGTTCTTGAGAGCCGTCGTCGAAGCGTGGGCGGCATTCAGGTTGCCGAGGACATTGGCGGCCTTGCCGCGTGCCTCGACCTCGGCGGACTGGCTGGCGCCGCTCTTGCCGGAAACGCCCTTGTCGGACGCATTGGCGCCGCCATTGCCGCCATGGCTATTGCCCCCGGCATTCCCGCCTCCGTTCCCGCCTCCGTTGCCACCACCGCTGCCCCCGCCCCCGCCGCCACCGTCACTCTTGGCGAATGCCGGGGAGGAGCCGAGGAACTGGTCCTGGCCGAAAGGCATCATCAGCAATCCGGCCGCCAGCATCGCGGCTGCCATCCACTTGGTCGTCTTGATAATGCTCATCGTCGTCTCCGTCGTTGTTGACATCAGCCCCGCGCTCTACCCTTAGGCCGAACTTTACCCTGTGTTTTGCGATAAGCGCTTGAGCTGTTTGACTGTCTGCGGCTTTTCGGCTGCTTTTGTGTCCATGTAGATAGAGGGATATTACTTGACATGGCGCCAGCTTGGTGATTCAAGCTCGTCATG
>JACQAG010000036.1 GCA_016195085.1 Pseudomonadota bacterium
CACCCCTCCCCGACCCTCCCCGGGGGGTGGGATTTGGGAGGGGTGAGGATCACCCCTCCCCGATCCTCCTGGGGGGGTGGGGCCGCGATCTAAACCGGATCGCCTGGCGAATGCAACGCTCCCCGGGCGGGGCCGGAGCGACGCCCAATTCTTGAGCAGACGCCGGTTCCAGTGCTAAGTCTCGCCCCCCATGATCGAGTTCGCCGACACCGAACGCTGGCGCCGTCTTTACCCCGCTCTCGGACCCAAGAACGAGCGCGACCATCAGGTGCTGCAGGCGTTCATGGCCGAGTTCGGTCCCATGCAGGAGGACATGGAAATCCACGGCGTCGACTATGATCGCCGGGTGGTGCTGCTCCGGGTCGCCCGTCGGCGGCCGGATGGGCCGCCGGTCGAAATGTATACCTTCGCCGAATGCAATACCGACGGCTGGATCACGGCGAAGAAGCTCTGGCTCGAGCCCGAGGCGCGCCGGCGCGCCGATCTGAGCCGGGTCTTGATGGCGACCTGGCCGGCACCGCCGGAGACGACCATCTATTAACCATTGCGGGAATGCCGGGTCGAGCCGGGCGAGCAAGGACGGGGCTAACCAATGGCACGTGTGAAGAACCCGGCGGCAAAGGCGGTGCGCTCGGAGCAATTTCGGCCGCGCCGGGTGAAGGCCCGCAAAGGCATCAAGGCCTATCGCCGACGCTCCAAGCACCCCAGCGGGGTCAAAGCGGACGATCCTGACCCCGATTCGCGGTGAGTCGCTCCGCTGCCACAACTGCTTGATCGGGAAGAATTTCCCCCCGCCGCAACTTTCGGCTGGACGGGCCTTGCGGCAATCGCCATCATCGGCGTCCACGAAATGAGTGGCCGGCGGAGGCGCATGCGGCGCGTCCGATCGCCCATTCAAGCAAGCTGTGGTGTGCGCCGTTTTCCTCGGAAGGTTCCGAAAGCTGCAGCGCCGCTCGTCCTGCGTCCTCTCCATGGACGCCGCGGCGGCTCAGAGGCCTCTGATCCTTGCTTCCCGGTCAAGCGAGCGCGGGTACCCTTTTGGGAATCCGCCATCTCTGCCGAAAGCCCCTTCGCCACAGCATCACCAACCCGCGGGGGGCCCTGCCCCATGAGCGGCGGCCAGGCAAGGGACTAAGGCAATGCAAGTGAAGTTATTCGTCGGCAATCTCCCCTACTCGGTCAATTCCGAGGAGTTGAAGGAGATGTTCACACCATTCGGCAGCGTGGTGTCGGCGAAGGTCGTCAGCGACCGCGAGACCGGCCGCAGCCGCGGCTTCGGCTTCGTTGAGATGGACAGCGAGGATGCCTGCGAGCGGGCGATCCGCGAGCTCAACGGCACCGATGTGGGCGGACGGCCGATGACCGTGCGCGCCGCCGAGGATCGCGGCGACATGCGCGGACCGCGCCGCGGCGGTGGCGGTGGCGGTGGCGGCTTCGATCGCGGGCCTCGCGGCGGCGGGGGCGGCGGCGGCCGGTTCTAACCCGCTGGGCTGACGCCTCCATTCCGGCCGGCGGCGTTCGCCGCCGGGCCGAACGAGCTATGATCCGGCGCCGCGGAGCCTTGCTCCCGGCGCCGTTGCTTTTGCGGTGAAGCGAAAAAGCTAGAGCTTGCTGACGAAGCCGACCATATGGCCGGCGGCGAACAGCACGATGGCCCCCACCAGCAGCAAGACGCAGACCAGCATCACGACCTTGGTCAAGGACGAGCCTTGCTTGACCACCGGCTTTCGGGGGCCGCTCCCCTTGAAATCGACCTCGGCCTTCTTCTCCGGCTTCGCCGCCTGCTTGTCTTCCTTGGGTGGCGGCGCCGCGCGCTCGGTCACGGGCTTGGAGGTGTCGTAGATCACGATCTCCTTGCTCGAATTGGTCTTGGGGTCAAACATGTCCTTGACGACCTTGACCCCTTCGAAGCGCTTCTCGCCGTGCAGAGACTTGGCGACCTCGATCGCAGCCTCGCGGTCTGGGTAGGTGGAATCGATCATCCACGTACCACCCTTCAGGGTATGGACCTCGAACAGTGTCGCCATAGTCGTACTCGTTCCCGTTTTGTGCGGAGTATTATCCCCAGGCACCTAACGGATTAGTCGATAATCCAAGGAAAATCCACTCCCGCGGCCATAGGCCGGTATGTCGAGGGCCTCCGGACCGGCCTCAGCCGGGCCAGGCGCGCAGCTCCTGGCGCTGGCTGCCGAGGCCCGCGATGCCGAGCGTGACCACGTCGCCGGGCTTTAGAAACACCGGCGGTTTCTTGCCGGAACCGACCCCGGGGGGCGTGCCGGTCGAAATCACGTCGCCCGGATTCAAGGTCATGAATCGGCTGACATAGCTCACCAGATGGGCGCAGCCGAAGATCATGGTCTTGGTATTGCCGTTCTGGAAGCGGGTGCCGTTGACCTCGAGCCACATGTCGAGATTCTGCGGATCCTTCACTTCGTCCGTGGTCACGAGCCAGGGACCGAGCGGCCCGAAGGTGTCGCAGCCCTTGCCCTTATCCCAGGTGCCGCCGCGCTCGAGCTGGTATTCGCGCTCCGAGACGTCGTTCGCCACGCAATAACCGGCGACGTAGTCGAAGGCCTTCTCCTCGCTCACATACTGCGCCTTGGTGCCGATGATGATGGCGAGCTCGACCTCCCAATCGGTCTTCTTCGAATCCTTGGGGATGATGACGGGATCGTTGGGACCCGAGAGCGCGGTATCGGCCTTGATGAAGATGATCGGCTCTTTGGGCACCGGCATGCCGGCCTCGGCGGCGTGATCGGAATAGTTGAGGCCGATGCAGACGAACTTGCCGATCTGACCGACCGGGGGCCCGAGGCGCGGCGAGCCGGAGACCTCGGGAAGCGATTCCGGCTTCAAGCTGCGAAGCTTCGCCAGACCTGCGGATCCCAGCACATCGCCCTTGATGTCGGCGATGGCGCCGGACAGGTCGCGGATGCGTCCATTGCCGTCGACGAGGCCCGGCTTCTCCCGTCCGGGCTGGCCAAAGCGCAGCAATTTCATGTTCGTTTCCTCAAGGCAAGCTGTTGGAAGTGCGCGACCATACAGGCGAGATCAAGGGCTAGACAAGCGCCGAGCCGGTACCGGCTGGGCCTAAACCTCATCCCCCGGCCGGTGCGTCGTCACAAGCGAGCGGACGTTGCGCACGAGAACCCGAAGGAGTCCGCGCAGGAACGGATCGGCGGCGGCGAGCTTCTCCTGAAATACCAGGTCGGGAATGACGATGAGCTCAGTGGTCTCCAGCGCGGCCGCGCTCGCGACCCGGGACGAGCGGTCGATGAGCGCCATCTCGCCGAAGATGCCGCCTGCCGCGATCGTGCCAAGCACCGTCTTGCGTCCGTCGATTTCCCGGAAGATCTCGACCATGCCGGATTCCACGATGTAGGCATGGTGGCCGGCATCTCCCTCGGTGAAAATGCGGCCGCCTTTCGGGAAGGCCGTGCGGCTGAAATACTCGAAGCTCATCCTCGCCTCTTCGCGTTGCCGCTCCGCCCCGCGCGCGGCGCCGCGCGCATGTGCACGCGCACGCGATCACCGATCCGCAGCCCGTATATCCGCGCGGCGCGCGCCTGGTTGGCGGCGATCTCGACGAGCCCGTTGGAATTCTCGTACCAGAAGCCGCTGCCGGGGTCGACCGATCCGAAGGTGCGGGCGCGCTTGAGCTCATGGCCATTGACCGCGAGCACCGCGCCCGCGTCCAGCATGTCCGCCCGGAGCCCGGTCATGCCATTGCCGTAGCGGTCGATATAGACGATCTCGGCCAAGTCGTCGGGCCAGCGCTGGGCCTTGGGATCGGGGCGGCGGAGCGTCTCGCCCGCCGGCAGCTCGCCCAGCGCCAGGCGCGCTGCGACCGGGGCGAAGAGATCGCGCCCATGAAAGCTGCAGGAGAGCCGCAGCGGGCGCCAGGAAATCGCCATCGCCCGGCGCCGTCGCGAGCGCCGCCACAGGAGCTCGACCAGCCCATTGTCGGGCCCGACGAACCAGCGCCCATCGAGCTCAGCCGCGAGCGCTGGGCGGGCTCCGCCGACCCCGGGGTCGACCACCGCCAAGAGCACGGTACCCGCCGGAAACGCGCTTGCATGAGCGGCCAGGAGATAGGCCGAGCGCTTGGCATCGAAGGCCGGCGCATCGGCAAAGAGATCGATGACCGGCACGCGCGGCGCCAGGCGGAGCAGCACCGCTTTCATCTGCCCGGTGTAGGGCCCCTCCATGCCGAAATCGGTGAACAGCACGATCATGCACGGAACCGAGAGCTCGAAAGGCTCAGCCGGTGGCGGCCAGGCTCGGGCGCCAGGCGAAGGTTTGCCTGAGCCCGTCGGCGAGCTGCGTCTCGGCGCTGAGCCCGAGCTCGCGGCGCGCCAGCGCCGGATCGCCCAAGGAGTGCCTGAGGTCGCCCGGCCGCGACGGTACCGAGATGATCTCGACCGCGCCGCCGGCGATCGTCATCAACGTCGTCGCCAGCTCGCGGATCGTGGTCCCGCGTCCGCTGCAGACATTGTAGACGCCGGGCTCGCTCGGCCGCCGCGCCATTGCGGCCAAGAGAAAGCGCACGACGTCGCCGACATAGATGAAATCGCGGATCTGGCTGCCGTCACCATGGATGGTGATGGCGCGGCCCTGGCGAATGCGATCGGCGAAGATGGAGATGACGCCGGAATAGGGCGAGCTCGGATCCTGCCGCGGTCCATAGACATTGAAGAAGCGCAGGCCCGTGGTCGGCACGCCATGCACCTTGTGGGCGACATAGGCGTGCAGCTCGCTCGCGCGCTTGTCGGCGCCATAGGCGCTCTCCGGCCGCATCGACGCCGATTCCAGGATGGCCCCGGCCGCCCCTTCGCCATAGGTCGCCGCCGAGGAGGCGTAGACGACGGGGATCGGCCGTCCGGCACCGGCGCGCCTGGCGGCATCGAAGACGGCGATCGATCCCGTCGCATTCACCCGGTGCGTTCCGAGCCAGTCCTCGACCGAGCGCTCAACCGAGGCGACCGCGGCCAAGTGGAAGCAGCCCTCGCAGCCGGCCATCGCGGCGGCGAGCAGGGCGGGATCGGCGACGTCGCCCACCACCAGCTCGGCGGCTCCCGGCAGATTGTCCCGTCTGCCCGTCGACAAATCGTCGAGCACGCGCACGCCATCGCCCCGCGCCGTCAGCGCGTCGAGGAGATGCGAGCCGATGAAGCCGGCTCCGCCGGTGACCAAATAGCGCGCCACACGCCCTCCAGGATCGGACGCCTGCAACCTATCGCATTCGCCGGTTTCGGGGAAACTCTCGGTTGGTGTGCCGGTTCCGATGCGTGCCGGCATCGCCGGCGCGCTTCGGAACGGCCGACCCGCGACGGCCGTGACACCTTCGCGGGTCCTTCCGCGGGAGAAACAATCCATGTCGATGGGCGAGGTCTTGATCGGCGGCAAGTGGCGAGAGGCCGCCTCGGGCGCCAGCTTGCCGGCGATCAATCCGAGCGACGGCGGCGGCGAGCGGCCCTTCGGCGGCATGAAGAAGAGCGGCTTCGGCCGCGAGACGGGTTTCGAGGCGCTCCACGGCTTCACCACGCTGAAGACGGTGGCGATCGAGCACGGCTGAAATCATCGAACACGGAGGGCGAGAATCTCCATGCGACTGCAGGACAAGGTGGCGATCGTGACCGGGGCGGGTTCCGGCTTCGGCGAGGGCATCGCCAAGCGCTTCGCTGCCGAGGGCGCCAAGATCGTGGTGAACGACGTCAATCACCAAGCCGGCGACAAGGTCGCCCGCGACATCAAGGCCGCCGGCGGCACCGCAATGTTCCTCAAGGCCGACGTCGCCAACAGCGCCGAGGTCAAGGAGATGGTGGCAAGGACGCTTGCCGGCTACGGCCGCGTCGACTGCATGGTGAACAACGCCGGCATCACCCATCGCAACCGGCCGATGCTGGAGGTGGGCGAGGAGGAGTTCGACCGCATCTTCGCCGTCAATGTGAAGGCGATCTATCTCTCGGCGGTGCATGTCGTGCCGGTGATGCGCGCCCAGGGCGGCGGCAGCATCATCACCACCGCCAGCACCGCCGGCCTGCGCCCGCGTCCGGGCCTGACCTGGTACAACGGCTCCAAGGGCGCGGCGATCACGCTGACCAAGTCGATGGCGGCCGAGCTCGCCAAGGACAATATCCGCGTCAATTGCCTTTGCCCGGTCATCGGCGAGACCGGTCTCACGGAGATGTTCATGGGCGTGCCGGACACGCCGGAGAACCGCCAGCGCTTTCTTTCGACCATTCCCTTGGGCCGCATGAGCAAGCCTTCGGACATCGCCAACGCGGCACTCTACCTAGCCTCAGACGAGGCCTCGTTCATCACCGGCGTGGCGCTCGAAGTCGATGGCGGACGCTGCATCTAGGGCCTGAGCGTCCGCTGGAAGAAGTCGACGATTTCGGCATTGAGCCTGGCGTGGATCGCCGCACGATCGATCCCCGGCGGATCGGTGCAGATCGCAGGCGCTCTTCGCGCCATCTCCTCTGAGCAAGGCGCGATGAAAACGAAATGCCCGGCGCCGGGGAGAACCTGGTATTCGGGCGCATTCGGCATGAGCCGGCCGAGGCGCTCGGCGTTCCACTGCCCCGGCAGCACCTCATCGGCTTGGGCTTGGTAGATGCGCAGCGGCACCTTGATCGAGGCGAGACCGGCTGCGTCGAAGACGAAGCCCAGCGCCGGCGCCATGACGATGGCGGCCTTGACCCTGGGGTCGGCGATGAGTGCCAGATCGGGCCGTCGTTGCACCCCGCCGACCGCTTGGGCCCGACGCATCAACGGATCGTCCGGATTGGCCTTCATGTAGTCGGCGCGGAGAGCGAAATTGGGGCGCCCGCCGATGACGACGATCGTCGTATAGCCGCCGGCGGAGTGCCCGACCATGCCGATGCGCGTCGGATCGATGCGGGGACCGAGCCTGGCATCGGCGATGACGCCGTCGATGAGCGCCACGATGTGATGCGGCCGACCAATCGTCTGCAGATCGGTGCCGAAGCCGGAGTCGTCTCGGTAGTTGTCCCGGGGATGCTGGACCGTGGCGGCGATGAAGCCGGCGCGAGCAAGCGCCGTCAGGCTGTCGTGATGGCCAAGGACGTCGCCGCCGGTGCCATGGGAGACGACGATGAGCGGGAACCGACCTTCGGCCGGAGCCGCATCCTGCGCGGCATCGATCCGATAAGGACCGAGCACAGTGACGCCGGCGCTATCGGCGACGGGATAGGCCGCAACCACCGGCATCTTGCCGCCCTCGACCGGATCGATCAGCGTAAGGAAGGCGAGCCCGGCGGCGTAGCCATCGGCGCCGGCCGGCGGCGGAGCGGCGGCCGATGCCAATGCGAGAAGGACCAAGGCGGCACGGTTCCAGCGGTGCATCTAAGACCTCTTATCCATGTTCAACGCGGCTTCTCGGTGCCGAGGAGCCCGGCGAGCCGCTCGACGTAGCGGCGAAAGGCCTCGCGCCCGGCGGGCGTGAGCGCATAGACCGTCTGCGGCTTGCGGCCGACGAACCGCTTGTCGACCGCGACATAGCCGGCATCTTCGAGCTTGCGCAGATGGACGCTGAGATTGCCGTCGGTGGCGTTCACGACGCGGCGCAGAATAGTGAACTCAGCGCTCTCCACCGAGGCGAGATAGGCAACCGCCGCGAGCCTCACGCGGCCGTGGATCACATCGTCGATGGCGTCGTGATCAAAGGCCGTGCTCGGGTCTTCCTCGATCATGCGGTCGCGGCGGCCGGCATCGGCCGGCGCAAGAGCACGAGACCGGGCAATGCCAAAAGACCGAGATTGAGCGCCGCCACCACCAGCAGGATCGAAGAATCCTGCCTGAGGGACAGCAGAAGCGGCCCCGCGAGCCACCAGCCGAGCGCGATCCAACGGAGCCAGGTATGGCCGCACAGGAAGGAGCTGACGAAGAAGACGAGGCCCATTGTGACCGCCGCCGGCGCCGGCATGACGACGGCGATGGGCGCTTCCAGCAGCCGCGCACCCAAATAGAGCGAGGTCAGACTGATGCCGGCGGCGAGCCAGAGCATCGGCATCAGCCGCGTGGCGAAGGATTTGACCTTGGCACGCTGATCGTCGATGACGCCGAGCGCGATCGAGGCGATCCATCCGATCGCATAGATGCTGCCCCACACCAACCCCGGCTTCGAGGGCAACACACCGGCATAGCCAGCATACTCCGCGAGCGCCGCTAGGCCGACGAGCCCACCCCAGATGACGAGGTGGCCGCCGCCCATGGCGGCGTAGCCCCGTCCCTCGTCGATCACCTGGCGGATGAAGGCGAGATCGCGGCGTGCATCATCGTCGGTCATGGTTTCCTCGCTCGGCTGCTCAAGTGCGATAAAACCCTACCACAGAGTACTTTGTAAAACAAAGTTAAATCCGAACGCGGTCGATTCCGACGTGCGGGAGCACCCGGGCGGACTCTGACCTAGTCCAGAACCCGCTGAAACGCTGAGCTAATCCGCTTTGATCGGGAGTGTGGCGGGGGTCGGCGGCAGGGTTGCGGTCGCCGTCACGGCGGCGGCCTCGGAGAGCGCCTGGCGCCTGGGGGCGAGCCAGTGGCGGAGCCGGTGGGCGACGCAAGAGAGGGCGATGATCGCCACCACCGAGGGTAGCACCACGGTCATGCCGTAATGCTCGACCATGCGCCCGATCGCCTTGCCGAAGAAATAGCCGACCGTGCAGAAGGAGGTGGCCCAGATAGCGGCGGCCACCGTGTTGAGGACGGTGTAGCGCAGCACCCCGATGCCGGCCACGCCGCAGGCGAAGGGCGCGATGTTGCGCACGCCATAGACGAAGCGGAAGCCGAGGATGAACCAGTTGTCGTAGCGGCGCAGCATGCCCAGCGCGGGTTCGCTTCGCTGCTCGAGCCAGGGGAAGCGATGCATGAGCGGCCGGCCGAAGCGGCGGCCGAGCCAGTAGTAGAGCTGATCGCCGACGAGGGTGCCGGTAAAGCCGGCCAGCACCACCAAGGGGAAGCTGAGAAGTCCCTTATGCGCCGCCCAGCCGGCGAAGATCTGGATGGTCTCGCCTTCGAAGAAGGTCGTAACGAAGATCGCTAGATAGCCGTTGTCCGAGATAAGCTGTGAGACATCCATTCCCGTGCTAGCCCTGCTGATCCACGCACCCTACCCAGAAATCATTGCTTTTTTGTGGTTAGCCTCCGCTCAAGCGCGCTCGCCAACGGCTGCGAACGACTGAGGGAAGCAAGACAACACTAGCGACTCTTTTCCCATGGTGCCATGGGGAGGATAAAATAAAGCTTAAAAAAATCGCCCGGGCGGGCGGCCCGGGCGATTGATGTCTCAAGCGGCCTGCTGGTGGCCGGTAAGCGAGCTATTCGCGCTGGCTGCCGAAGAGCTGCAGCAGCATCACAAACAGGTTGATGAAGTCGAGGTAAAGCGCCAACGCACCCATGATGGCGAGCTTGCCCAGCGTGCCGTCGTCATAGAGCTCGCTGTACTGCTCCTTGATGCGCTGGGTGTCATAGGCGGTGAGCCCGACGAAGACCAGGACGCCGATCACGGAGATCGCGAACTGGAGCGCCGAGGAGCCGATGAACATGTTGACCAGGCTTGCCAGCACGATGCCGATCAGCCCCATGAACAGGAAGCCGCCGAAGTTCGTGAGGTCGCGTTTGGTGGCGTAGCCCCAGAGGCTCATGCCGGCGAAGGTGCCGGCGGTGATGAAGAAGACCCTGGCGATGCTCTCCCCGGTGAAGACGAGGAAGATCGACGACAAGGAGAGCCCCATCAGCGCCGCATAGCCCCAGAAGACCGCCTGCGCCGTCCCGAAGGACATGGCCTGAATCCGGGCGGCGAACAGGAAGACGATGGCCACCGGCGCCAGCATGATCACCCACTTCAGGGGCGACACATAGAGCAGCTGCTTGATCGCCGGGTCGCTATTGGCATAGTTCGCGGCCGCATAGGCAACGAGCCCGGTCAGCGCGAGACCGCTCGCCATGTAGTTATAGACGCGCAGCATGTACTGCCTGAGACCGACATCGATGGATGCGGCCTCGGCCTGCGCGGCTGTCATATATCTGCGATCGGTTTCCATAGCATTCCTCTCCAAGCCGACGGTCTCAGTCGACCGCCGGATGTTATTTGAGGGGTTGTGCCGCGACCTTCAATGGGGCCGGGTAAAACATCGCCGCCATTCTAGTCGGGCGAGGACTTGGCGTCGAGGCGGAAAGCCTAACCCGCGGCGACGGCTGCAAGAATTTCACTCCGGCGGCGCTTTTGACTATCGCTCTTTAGTTGACCGCAGGCGGCCTGGATATCGCGTCCCCGGGGGGTGCGGACCGGCGAGGCATAGCCTGCCCTATTGACGATGTCGCCGAAACGCTGGATCGCCGCCTCGCTCGAGCATTCGAACGGCGCCCCCGGCCAGGCATTGAAGGGGATGAGGTTGATCTTGGCCGGGATGCCGGCGATCAGGCGGACCAGCGCGTGGGCGTCGGCCGGCGCGTCGTTGACCCCCTTCAGCATCACATATTCGAAGGTGATCCGCCTGGCGTTGTTGATCCCGGGATAGGCGCGGCAGGCGGCGATCAGGTCCTTCAGCGGATATTTCTTGTTGAGCGGCACGATGCGGTCGCGCACCTCGTCGCTGACCGCATGCAGCGAGACCGCGAGATTGACCCCGAGCTCCTCCCCGCAGCGGCGCATCATCGGCACCACGCCGGCGGTCGACAAGGTGATGCGCCGCTTGGAAATGGCGATGCCCTCGTGATCCATGACGATCTTGAGCGCCTTTGCCACTGCCTCGAAATTATAGAGGGGCTCGCCCATTCCCATCATCACCAGGTTGGAGAGCATGCGGCCATCTTTCGGCGACGGCCATTCGCCGAGCTCATCGCGGGCGAGCAGCACCTGGCCGACGATCTCGGCTGCGGTCAAGTTGCGCACCAGGCGCTGAGTCCCGGTATGGCAGAACCGGCAGCTCAAGGTGCAGCCGACCTGGGAGGAGACGCAGAGCGTGCCGCGATCCTCCTCGGGGATGTGCACGCTCTCGATCTCATTGCCGTCGGCAAAGCGCAGCAGCCATTTGGCGGTGCCGTCCTCGGATTTGAGCGCGCGGGCGATGCCGGGCCGACCGATCCGGTAGCGGGGCTCCAACTCCTCGCGAAGATCGCGGGCAAGCGTGGTCATGGCGGCGAAGGAGACGGCGCCGCGGTGGTAGATCCAATGCCAAATCTGCCGGGCCCGGAACGGCTTCAGGCCGAATTTGGCCAGCTCATCGGCGAGATCCGCGCGCGGCAGACCGACGAGGTCGAGCCGCGCATCGGGGCTCGCGGCCGGGTTCGAATGGGTGGTCATTCGCTTTGATATAGGCCGACCGCACCGGGGGCGCCAGCCGGGAGCGCCGTCAGGACTTGAGCCCGCAGGCCTGACCGATCGCCTGGTAGGCCTTGGCGAAGCCGGCGAGGGAATAGCTGTCCGCGGTCTCGGTGCCGCGGTTGGAGACGCCCTTCACCACCATCGCGCCGCCCCGGGCCATCGCTTGCACCAAGGCCTTGTCGGTCTGGGCATCCTTGGCCCAGGCCCGGTCGCCTTCGGTGAACAGCTTGAAGCTGTCGCGGCCGATCGCGACCTCGACCTCGCTGCCGGGCTTGTAGTCGTAGCCGGCGACGAGGCTGATGACGTCGTTCGCCTTTGCCGCAGGGCGGTGGGTCACGAGGGCGAAGACCTCGCCGCGCTTGCTGTAGTTGCCCTTGGCCTCGGTCGGTTGGCTCGCGGCGTAGCAGACGGGCTTGCCGGCCTCCTGAAACGTGAAGGCATTCCACCGCTCGAAGCTGCCGATCGGGCGCACGTCCTGGGCGGCGGCCGCTCCGGCCGCGGCAAGGAGAGCCAGAATGGCCGCAAGCACGCGAGGCAACGAGATCCCCTTCGGCATCGTCTCCCATATAGCGGCGGCAAGGCCGCTCTGCAAAAGCTTGTTGGCCCGGCGCAATCACGCCCCTTGGGCCATGATCCAACGGGCGGGGCCGTGCGTATCGACTCCCATGGCCGCGACCATCGCCCTTGCCATATCCGGTTTTGTCCCGGAGCCGCGGTTTGCCGCGGCGCTGCTTGCCACGCGCCGGCGCCCGGCCATAGAAAACCCCATGCAAGGCGAGCGCGGTGAGCCGATCAGCGGCCAGACATCGGTCGAGCTGGAGCGGCTGATCCTCGCCGTCGCCCGCCAGCGCGACCGCGGCGCCTTCGCCAGCCTCTATCGGCATTTCGCCCCCCGGCTCAAATCCTATCTGCTCCGGCTCGGCGCCGATGCCGGCACCGCCGAGGAGGTGATGCAGGAATCCATGCTGGTGCTCTGGCGCCGGGCCGACAGCTTCGATCCGAGCCAAGCCTCCGCCAGCACCTGGGTATTCACCATCGCCCGCAACAAGCGCATCGACGGTTTGCGGCGGGGGCGACGGCCCGAATTCGATCCTGAGGATCCGGCGCTGATGCCGAGCGCGCCCGAGCCCGCCGACCGAAGGCTCGAGACCGCGGAGCGCAACCATCGGCTGCGCCAAGCGATCGAGGCCTTGCCCGACGAGCAGGCCCGGCTCCTGCAGCTCGCCTACTACGACGACATGTCCCACAGCGCCATCGCCGAGACCACCAGGCTGCCTCTCGGCACCGTCAAGTCGCGGCTCAGGCTCGCTTTCGGCCGTCTGCGCCAAGCCCTTGGGGAACCCTCCTAGATGCCGCGCCACCACGTCGCCAGCGAGCTCCTGGTCGAGTACGCCGCCGGCGCGCTGCCTGAGGCGGAGGCTTTGGTGGTGGCCACGCACCTGGCCCTCTGTCCGGCGTGCCGGGCCGAGGTCGCCGGGTATGAGGAGGTTGGCGGCGCCCTCCTCGATCGTCTGGAGCCGGCACCCGTCGATGCCGATGCGCTCGATCGCTTGCTGGGATGCCTGGACGAGAGCCAGCCGGCCGCCAAGCCGCTTCCGATACCGTCCCGCCCGCCGGTGCTGCCGGAGCCGCTCAGGAGCTATCTCGGGTGCGATCTCGGCCAAGTCGCATGGCGGCGCCTTGCCCGCGGCATCGAGGAGTATGAGCTGCCGCTCGCCGATGCCACCGGGAGTCGGACGGTGCTGCTGCGGGTAAAGAGCGGCCGCGCGCTTCCCTGGCACACCCATGAGGGGCAGGAGCTGACCTTGGTCTTGGCCGGAGGCTTCACCGACGGGGACGAGCATTTCCGCCGAGGCGATGTGGACTGGGCGGACCCGACCGTCAACCACCGGCCGCTCGCCGACCCGGGCGAGGACTGCATTTGCCTCGCCACCACCCATGGCCGTCTCAGGCTGACCGGCCTCATCGGCCGGATGGCCAACCTGTTCATCCGCTAGGCCCGTGCATCCGCCGGGAACGCCTTGGGCTTGCGCAACCCGGGTCCGTTGGCTATAACCGCGGCCCGGCTGGCACCCCCCTCACCGATAGCGCCGGCCCGGCGTTTGTCGACCGTAAGGCGGCCGACCCAAGCGGGGGAATACCCGGTACGGCGGAGCTGAAGACGATGAAGGCAGAGATCCATCCCAATTACCACGAGATCACCGTGGTGATGACCGACGGCACCGAGTACAAGACCCGCTCGACCTGGGGCAAGCCCGGCGATGTCATGCGTCTGGAGGTCGACTCGAAGTCGCACCCGGCCTGGACCGGCGTACACCGCCTGGTCGATGCCGGCGGCCAGGTGGCGAAGTTCAACAAGCGCTTCAAGAACCTCGGGCTAAAGTCCTAGAGGCCGCGGCGCCAGGCGCACGCGCCTTCCCCCTCCCATCGTCAGGCGCGGACTGGGTCCGCGCATCCCGTCTTCCATCGAACGGCGGCGGGACACGGATGCCCGGGCTTGACCAGCTACTATTTGCCCGTCGCGAGCTGGGCCAAGGCGGAGCGGATCGGCTCGGGGATCGGCGTCGCGGTGCGGCCGGCGCGCTCGACGAAGACATGCACGAAATGTCCTTCCGCCGCCGGCTCGGCCTCGCCTGCTTGGAACAATCCGATCTCGTAGCGGACGCTGGAGCGGCCGAGCTTGCCCACCCTGAGGCCGGCATCGATCACATCGGGGAAGGCGAGCGGCCGCTTGAAGCTGCAGAAGCTTTCGACGCAGAGGCCGATGATCGGGCCTTGGTGGATGTCGAGCTTGCCGGCGCGGATCAGGTACTCGTTGATGACCGTGTCGAAGTAGGAATAGTAGACCACGTTGTTGACGTGGCCGTAGATGTCGTTGTCCATCCAGCGCGTCGGAATGGGGAGGAAGTGCCGGTAGTCGCTGCGCTTCGCCGCCGCTCGCTCGCTCATGCGCCGGTCCTCTGGGTGCCGCTGTCCTTCGCCAGGAATCCCTGGAGCACATCCACGGTCTGATCCGGCTGCTCCAGCATCATCATATGGCCGGCCCCCGGCAGCATCTGAAACTCCGATCCGGCGATGAGGGAAGCGACCGCCCGTCCCTCCTTGGCTGGCGTCATACGGTCCTCGCTGCCGGCGATGACCAAGGTCGGACAGCGGATTTGGGCGGCGGCATCCCCGGGCTGCCAATCCCGGCAGGCCTCGAGGTCGGCGGCCAGGCCCATGCCCAGGCCCCGCTCGATGAGGCGGCGCGTCGCCTCGGTCAGCCACAGGCCGGGGGCCACATGGCCGCCGAATTGCGCCTGGGTGCCCAAGCCCCAGAATGCCATCAGGCCCGCCGCCAGATCGGAGCCGGCGCGGGCGGCCGCCAGGAGATCGGGATGCACGGCATAGCGGGTGGCCGCACCCAAGAGCGCCAATTTGCCGATCGGGCTCTGGGACCGTCCGGCCGCGGTCAGCGCCACCGCCGCCCCCATGCTGTGGCCGACCACCGCCGCCTTGCCGGCGCCGGCGGCTTTGATGACGCTGAGAAGCCAGTCCGCCGCCGCCTCGATGCTGGCGAGCGGCGGCCCCTCGGACCGGCCGTGGCCCGGCAGATCGAGGGCGAGCACGGCGTGGCCGTGATGGGCAAAGAAGCGCGCCTGCAGAACCCAGGTGGTGTGGTCCATGCCGGCGCCATGGAGGAACAGCAACAGCGGGGCATCGGCGCGAAACGGCCTGCCGCCGGTCGCCGCGAATACCGAATGCCCATCGACCAGCAGCTCCAAGAGGCTCAGGCCTTCTGCGAGGCGATGAGCGCCTGATCCAGATCCTGGGTCAGATCCTCGCCATCCTCGAGCCCGACCGAGAGCCGGATCAGATCCTCGCCGACGCCGGCTTGGGCGAGCGCGTCCGCATCCATCTGCTGATGCGTGGTGCTGGCGGGATGGATGACGAGCGACTTGGCATCGCCGACATTGGCGAGGTGGGAGAAGAGCCTGAGGCGCTCGATGAAGCGCCGTCCGCCGCCGCGGCCGCCCTTGATGCCGAAGGTCACCATCGAGCCCGCACCGTTCGGCATCGTCGCCTTGGCGAGGTTATGGTCGGGATGGCTCGGCAGTTCAGGATAGGAGACCCAGCCGACGGCTGGGTGGCCGTCGAGGAACGCAGCCACCCGCCTGGCATTGGCGACGTGCTTGGCCATGCGCAGAGGCAAGGTTTCCACGCCCTGGAGGATGTGGAAGGCGGTGGTCGGGCTCATGCAGGCGCCGAAATCGCGCAAACCCTCCGCCCGCGCCCGCATGAGAAAGGCTTCGGGCCCGTATTCCTCGGCGAAGTCGAGGCCGTGATAGCCGGCATAGGGCTCGGTCAAGGTCGGGAACTTGCCCGATCCCTCCCAGTCGAAGCGGCCGGAATCGACGATTACGCCGCCGATCGCCACGCCATGGCCGCCCAGCCATTTGGTCGCCGAATGCATGATGAGGTCGGCGCCGTACTGGAACGGCTTCAAGAGATAGGGCGTGGCGAAGGTGGAATCGATGAGGAGCGGCAGCTTGGCCCGGTGCGCCACCTCGGCGAGACCGGCGATGTCGAGAACCTCGAGCCCCGGATTGCCCAGGCTCTCGCCGAAGAGGAGCCGTGTCTCCGGCCGGATCGCTCCGCGGAAGCCGGCGAGGTCGCGGGGATCGACGAAGCTGGTGGCGATGCCGAAGCGCGGCAGCGTGTGGGTGAAGAGATTGTGGCTGCCGCCATAGATCGAGCGCGAGGAGACGATATGCCCGCCGGCCCCCATCAAGGTCACGATCGCGAGGTGGAGGGCGGCCTGGCCGCTGGCCGTGCAGATGGCACCCACGCCGCCTTCGAGCGCGGCGATGCGCTCCTCCAGGACCGCCACCGTCGGGTTGGAGATCCTGGAATAGATGTGGCCGGCGCGCTCGAGGTTGAACAGCGAGGCGGCGTGGTCGACGTCGCGGAAGACATAGGAGGTGGTCTGGTAGATCGGGACCGCGCGGGCACCCGTCGCCGGATCGGGATGCTGGCCTGCGTGCAGGCTCAAGGTATCGAAGCGGGGGAACTTGGCCTCGGCCATCAGCGACTTAACCCGACGGGTTGCCACGCGACCTTACACGAGGCCGACACCGCCGCCGAACGACTTCTCCCGGGCAAGCCCGGACATGAAAAAAAGGGCCGTTGAATCGGCCCTTTCTGAAACTCTTTGCAACCCTGTCCAACTTGCCTCGTGAGGCGGGACGCTACCCGCAGACAACCATTCCGTCAAGTCCGAGGTTTCACATTGCGGACGCCTTTTGGGAGCCGTTCCAAGACGCCTTGGAACCTAACGGCGGAACAGCGCGTCGGCCCCGCCGCGATGGGCTTGTTTGGCCGTGATCGCCGCCTCGGCGCGGGCGATCTCCGCCTTCAGGCGCTCGATGTAAAGACCAAGCTCTTCCAAGGAGAAGCCCGAGAGATCCTTGATGGCGGCCGACTTCTTGCGCGGCTCCAGATCTTCCAGATCCATGGTCAATCCACTCCTCGAGCGAGGGTCCCGGCGACGGCCTTGCGGCGGGGTTGGCGGAGATACTAAACCTCACCGGCGCAACCGAGAAAGAGATAGGCCGGAATGACCCTCCCCACGAGCATGACCGCCATCGAGATCAGCCGGCCGGGCGGGCCGGAGGTGCTGGTGCCGGCCACCCGCCCGGTGCCGACGCCCGGCCCGGGCGAGGTCTTGATCAAGGTCGCGGCCGCCGGGGTCAACCGCCCGGATTGCCTGCAGCGCCAAGGGGGCTATCCCCCGCCGCCGGGCGCTTCCGACCTCCCGGGCCTCGAAGTCGCGGGCGAGATCGTGGCCTTGGGTCCGCCTGGACCCGCCGCCGCGCGCGCCGGAAGCCCCCCCTGGAAGCCAGGCGACAAGGTGACCGCGCTTTTGGCCGGCGGCGGCTATGCCGAATACGCCGCGGCACCGGGAGTTCAATGCCTGCCGGTCCCGGGGCGTCTCGGCATGATCGAGGCCGCCTGCCTGCCGGAGACGGTCTTCACGGTGTGGACCAATCTGTTCGAGCGGGGCGGTCTCAAGACGGGCGAGGTCGCCCTCATCCATGGCGGCTCCAGCGGTATCGGCACGACGGCAATCCAGCTCGCCCGCGAGTTCGGCGCCCGGGTGTTCACCACGGCCGGAAGCCCGGAAAAGCTGGCGGCCTGCCTCGAGCTTGGGGCCGAGCAGGCGATCAATCACCGCGAGGAGGACTTCGTCGAGGTCGTAACCAAGGCGGCCGGCGGCGCCGACGTGATTCTCGATATGGTCGGCGGGCCCTATGTCGTTCGCAATCTCAACGTGCTGAAGACCGAGGGAAGGCTCGTCCAGATCGCTTTCCTGCAAGGCAGCAAGGTCCAGCTCGACCTCAGCATCGTCATGCGCAAAAGGCTGATCGTCACCGGCTCCACCTTGCGACCGCGCACGCCCGAACAGAAGGGCGCCATCGCCGCCTCACTCCTCGCCAAGGTCTGGCCTCTGATCGCCGAAGGCCGAGTTAAACCCATAATCCATAAGACTTTTCCGCTGAAGGAAGCGGCCGCCGCGCATGCCCTGATGGAGTCGAACGCGCATATCGGCAAGATCGCGCTCACCATCTAACGAAGCCAACAGCGCCCTTCCCCGGCCGCCTGCCACGGCTTATATATCCGGTTATCCCATCAAGCCCGGAGCTCGCGATGCAGCGTGCCTCGTTCGGCACGGGTACGCGATTGCTTCCAGGAGGAGTCATGGCACATCTGTTGATGCCCAAGGCGACGGCCGTTTGGCTGGTCGAGAACACGGCCCTCACCTTCGATCAGATCGCAGAATTCTGCGGCCTGCATCCCTTGGAGGTGCAGGCGGTCGCCGACGGCGAGGTCGCCGTCGGCATGCAGGGCCTGGATCCGATCGTCAACGGCCAGCTCACCAAGGAAGAGCTCGAGCGTTGCCTCAAGGATCCGAAGTCGCGCCTGAAGCTGACCCAACCCGACCTGCCGCAGCCGGTCGCCCGTCCGAAAGGCCCGCGCTACACCCCCATCGCCAAGCGCCAGGATAAGCCCGATGCGATCGCCTGGCTGTTGAAGTCGCATCCGGAGCTGAGCGATTCGCAAATTTCGAAGCTGCTCGGCACGACCAAGCAGACCATCGCGGCGGTGCGCGATCGCACCCACTGGAACAGCCCGAACATCCGCCAGCGCAACCCGGTGGCGCTCGGCCTGTGCAGCGAGGCTGATCTGAACGAAGCCGTCCAGCGCGCGAGCGCAAAGGCGCCGGCTCCGGCACAGCCGCCGGCGCCGGCACCGTCCGCCGAGGCCGCGAGCCCAGCGCCCGCGAGTCCGTCTCCCGCCGAGCCCAGCAGCGCTCCCGCCGAATCCGCTTAAGGCGCCAAGGCTGCGTCCGCCGAGCGGCTAGCCCTTCCGGACGGCGGTTTGGCGGCGCGCTTTCGCTGGTCGGGGCGCCATGCCTTTGGCCGCGAGTTCGCCCAGCGCCTTCTTGGTCTTGCCCAGCGCCAGGCCCATGCCGCGCAGGACGTGCGGCGCCTTGGTGAATTGGATGTTGGCGTATTCGATCACCTCGATGCGGTTGCCCCAGGGATCGAGGAAATCGAGAAATGGTCCGTCCACCATCTTCGCCCCGGCCGCTTTGGCGAGCTCGACGACCCGAGAGCGATCGTCGACGACGACGCCGAAATGCCGGCTTCGGTCGCGATGCGGGCTCTTCGTCGCCATGAGCGCGATGAACTGATCGCCCATGTCGATGAAGGCCTGAGTGCGGCTCCGGCCGCGCAAGCTGAAATCGAAGATTTTTCCATAGAAGGCGAGCGCTGCGTCCACGTCGCCGACTTCGAGCGCCACGTGGTTCATGCCCACGAGCTTCGGCTTGGCGGTCTCGGCGTCCTTGCTTTGCTTCATCGCGTGCTCCATTCCCGTGACGGGCGATCGGTTGTCAGTCAATCCGGCACGGCCACCGTATAGTTGAGGGCGAGCCGGCCGCCATCGGGATAGATGGTCTGACCGGTAATGTAGCTCGCATCCTGGGAGGCGAGAAATACCGCCACGCTCGCCACCTCGTCGCCGGTGCCGAGCCGCCCCAGGGGTGTCCGCGACAGGATGCGCTTGCGCGCGGCATCATCGGTCAAGACCGCTTGGGCGAGCTCGGTCAGGATGGTGCCGGGGCCGATGGCATTGACGCGAATCCCGTGCGGCGCCAAGGCCAGCGCCATGGCTTTGGTCAGCTGATTGACCCCGCCCTTGGCGGCCACGTAGGCCGGAATGCTCGGGATCGCCAGCACGGCGTTGACCGAGCTCATGGTGATGATGCTGCCGGGGGCGCGTCCTTTGGCGATCTGGCGCACCATTTGCCGGGCGGCCGCCTGGGAGGCGAGGAACACGCCCTTGAGGTTGACCCGGATCACCTTGTCCCAATCGGCCTCGGCCAGCTCCAGGAAGTCGCCCGAATGCACGATGCCGGCATTGGCGACCATGATGTCGATGGCGCCGAAGGCGCGCGCGGTCGCCTGGATCAGCCGATCGACCGCTTTCTTGTCGCCGACATCGCAGAGGACGAATTTGGCGCCGCGCCCGATCGCCCGTGCCGCGGCACGGCCTTCCTTCGCCTTGACGTCCGCCAGCATTACCTTGGCACCTTCGCTGGCGAACCGCTCCGCCACGGCGCGGCCGATGCCGCTCGCCGCACCGGTGACGACGGCAATCTTTCCCTTGAGACGCATGCAAGGCTTCCTTTCCGCAAGCAAAGATCGTCAGACTGGTTCGATCACGCGCGCAAACCGCCGAGCAGCGCGCGGTGGACGGCAATGTATCCCGAGGCGCGCGTCTGCACATGATCGCCGATGAGTCCGTTCAGCGCCGGCAGCGCGTGAAACGGCACCGAGGGATAGGCGTGATGCTCGCCATGGTAGGGCATGTTCCAGGCGAGCCAGCGCAGGAGGGCGTTGGTGGATGTTGTGCGCGAATTGGCCAACATGTCGGCAGTTTCCGGACAGCCCATGTGCTCGGCCAAGAGATAAAGCCTGAGGAAAGGCTGGCCCGCCAGCGCCGGCAGGATCCAGATGAGCAAGACGGCCTCGCTGCCGATGAGGATCGAGACCGCAGCCAGCGCCAGATAGCAGGCCCAGAGGAGGCGCGCCTCGCGAATGACCCTGCGGGCTTTCGCCGGCGCAACGAAGGCCTCCTCGACGCGGCCGGTGACGGCGTGCTTCAGCGTCGTTCTAAGGCCGCTCCACCAATAGGGAAGCCCGGTCACGTGCCACAGATAGGCCCAGAGCGTCGCCGGCTTCGGCGTCGTGAGCTCGGGATCGCTGGTTTGATCCTGAGTGAAACGATGATGGGCGAAATGGAATTGCCGGAAATACTCCGGCGGCAGCAGCAAGAGCGCGCCGGCGAGGAATGCGACACCGTCATTGAGCCAATGGCTGGCGAAGGCTGTGCGGTGGATGGTCTCGTGCAGCGGGCAGAAGAGAAAGACCAGCAGGATTCCCTCGAGAACGATCGCCGGCACGACCAGGACGCTGCCCAGCGCGAGCCACACCAAACCGGAGGCGGCGAATAGACACGCCAGATGCGAGACGAGCCGCAGCAGCGCCTGGGCATTGCCGCGCTTGGAGAGCGCCAGGACCGTGGCGCGGTCGAGGCCCGCCGTCTGGATCGCGTCGACGTCCATTGCAGTCTTCCGACGTCCGCCCTCAGTCCGCCGCTCTGGGCTTGGCATAGCCGACGCTGGCCAAGCTCTGGCTGATCTCGTCCAGGATTGCCGGATCGTCGATGGTGGCGGGAACGCGGTACGCCGTCCCATCGGCGATCTTCTGCATGGTGCCGCGCAGAGTCTTGCCCGAGCGGGTCTTGGGCAGGCGTTTGACCACCACCGCGGTCTTGAATGAGGCGACCGGGCCGATATGCTCGCGCACCATCTGCACGACCTCGCGGGCGACCTTCTCCGGCTCGCGCCCGGCACCGGCCTTGAGCACCAAGAGACCCAAGGGAACCTGTCCCTTGATCTCGTCGGCGACGCCGATGACGGCGCATTCGGCGACGTCGGGATGGTTCGACAGCACCTCTTCCATGCCGCCGGTCGACAAGCGATGCCCGGCGACGTTGATGATGTCGTCGGTGCGGGTCATCACATAGACGTAGCCGTCCGCGTCGATATAGCCGGCATCGCCGGTCTGGTAGTAGCCGGGAAATTCGGCGAGGTAGGACTTGCGATAGCCGTCGTCGTTCTGCCAGAGCGTCGGCAGGCTGCCCGGCGGCAGCGGCAGCTTGATCGCCAAGGCACCGATCTCCCCCGGCTTCGCCTCATGGCCCTCGCCGTCGAGCGTGCGCACGTCCCAGCCCGGCACGGAGCGGCTGGCCGAGCCCGGCTTCACCGTGAGGCGCTCGAGCCCCAAGCAGTTGGCGGCGATCGGCCAGCCGGTCTCGGTCTGCCACCAGTGATCGACCACCGGCACCTTGAGATGCTCTTCGGCCCAGGCGAGCGTGTTCGGATCGCAGCGCTCCCCCGCCAGAAACAGCGCCCGGAAGCGACCGAGATCGTAGCGGCGAATGAGCTGGCCGTCGGGATCCTCGCGCTTGATCGCACGAAAGGCCGTGGGTGCGGTGAACATGGTCACCGCCTTGTGCTCGGCGATCACCCGCCAGAAGACGCCGGCATCAGGCGTGCCCACCGGCTTCCCCTCGTAGAGGATGGTGGTGGCGCCGCGCAAGAGCGGCCCGTAGACGATGTAGGAGTGGCCGACGACCCAGCCGACATCCGAGGCCGTCCAAAACACCTCGCCCGGCTGGATCGCATAGATATTCGCCATGGTCCAGGCGAGCGCCACCGCGTAGCCGCCGGTGTCCCTGACGACACCTTTGGGGATGCCGGTGGTCCCGGAGGTGTAGAGGATGTAAAGCGGGTCCGTCGCCTCGACCTCGACGCAAGCATGCGGCACGGCCTTGGCTTCGAGCTCGCGCCAATCGAGATCGCGGCCGGCGACCGGATCGGTCCGGTGCTCGCCGCGCTGCAGCAGGAGACAGCGCTCGGGCTGCCACTTGGCGATCGCCAGCGCGTGGTCGATCATCGGCATGTAGGGAACGATGCGACCGGGCTCGATGCCGGCCGAGGCGAACAGGATCACCTTGGGCTTGGCGTCGTCGATGCGGGTGGCGAGCTCGGGTCCGGCGAAGCCGCCGAACACCACGGAGTGCACGGCTCCGAGCCTTGCGGCCGCCAGCATGGCGATCACCGCCTCGGGCACCATCGGCATATAGATGAGCACGCGGTCGCCTTTGACCACGCCCAAGCCGGCGAGGGCGCCGGCGAGCCGCGCCACGCGCTGGGTCAGCTCGCGATAGCTGAAGCGCGCCTTGGCCCCGGTGACCGGGCTATCGTAGATGAGTGCTGTGTCATCGCCGCGGCCGGCGGCCACATGCCGGTCAAGCGCATTGTGGCAGATGTTGAGGCGCCCGCCGCGGTACCAGCGGTAGAAGGGCGGGCGGCTCCGATCCAGGATCTGGCGGGGCATCGCCGCCCAATCGATCGCACCCACTGCCTCGCCCCAGAAGCCCTCGGGGTCGGCAAGCGAGCGACGGTGGGCTTCTTCGTGCCGGTTGGCCATGCTGCCCGCACACACCTGTTGGCGATTGAATCGCGGACCTAGATGGATGATCCCGCGGGCTCGACGATTCCGAGGCGGCGCTCGATACGGTCCAAGCGATCGTTTTGGCGACCGATCCGGGTTTGCATCGTTGCGAGTGTCGCATGGATGCTCGCTATCTCGGTACGTAGGCCGGCAACGCTATGTTCGAGAGCGCCGACCCGATCCCTGAGATCGTGCACCTCTCCCCGGAGAAGACGCGTCTCTGCCAGGACCTGCTCGATCATCGACTGGATAGGCTGGAGACTTGGCTCGCCCATGGGCGATCTTAGCGCCACGCTGCCACGTCCACCAGCCTTGGTCGGGCTCACCGCTCGACCCGACTGTCCGTAGTCTTGGCTCCAAATGACGAAAGGGCCGCCCTGCAGCCGCAATTCTCGCGCCGGACTACTCGGCTGCCTGTGCCTTGCCGCTCTGGATCAATTTGAGCGCCGCCGCGATGTGCTCGGGATGCCGCGAGGCGCGCTCAATCTCCCAGGCCCAGGGTCGGCCATCGCGCGCGTAGTGAACGACCAAATCCTCGCCCGCATCCTCGCCGCCGGTGCGCTCCGGGGGACCGGCATCTTCGCCGGGCCACGGCCGCAACTCGATGTGCAGCGTGTCCGTCGATGGCTCGTAGTAGATGGCAGGCGGCTTCATGGGCGAAACCTTCGATCCCAGAACGCATTATGCACCGTTTCCCCATCGGCTTCCAAGATCACGCGAAGCCAACGCCGCCCGGAGTCGATCCAAGCCCACAGTCGGACGCGTCCATCCTCCTGTTTTTGTCGATGGACCGGCTGCGTGATGCATTTGGCGATCATATCTGCGTCAATGTCGGCTCGGTCGACCGCTCGCATCCGTCGTTCAAAATATACGGTTCGCCAGAATGGCGGTGGCGGCAGGCGTGTCCGCGCTGGTTGCATAGCCATACTTTAGCCATGCCAATATTTTCGGCGCGGCAAATGCAAAGCTCACTCTTGCCCCGAGCCGGCCGAAAGCGAGATAAAGCGGCGATGGCCAATCCCTTCGGGACCGATCTCGACCGCAACGCGGCCAACTTCGTGCCGCTCTCGCCGCTCTCCTTCCTCGCGCGGGCGGCCGCGGTCTATCCCACCCGCACCGCTCTCGTGCATGGGTCGGTCCGGCGGAGCTGGGCCGAGACCGCTTCGCGCTGCCGGCGCCTCGCCTCGGCCTTGAAGCGGCGCGGCATCGGCAAGGGCGATACGGTGGCCGTGATGGCGCCCAATGTGCCGGCACTCTATGAGGCGCATTTCGGCGTGCCGATGGCGGGTGCCGTCCTGAACGCGCTCAACATCCGCCTCGATGCCGAGGCTCTCGCCTTCATCCTGGAGCACGGCGAGACCAAGCTCCTCATCACCGATGGCGAGTTCGCGGGCGTGATCGGTGCCGCCCTGAAGCGCCTGGCAAAGCCGCCCGTGGTCGTCGACATCGAGGATGCGCTGGGGCCGAGCGCGCGGCTGGGCGAGGTGACATACGAGGCCCTCCTCGAGGAGGGCGACCCGAATGACGCATGGACGCCGCCCGGCGATGAGTGGGATGCGATCGCGCTCAACTACACCTCGGGCACCACCGGCAATCCCAAGGGTGTGGTCTATCACCATCGCGGCGCCTATCTGAACGCGCTCGGCAATATCCTCGTCTGGCACCTGCAGCCGCATCCGACATATCTGTGGACGCTGCCGATGTTCCACTGCAATGGCTGGTGCTTCCCCTGGACTTTGGCGGCCCTCGCCGGCACCAGCGTGTGCTTGCGCCGGGTCGAGGCCGGCGCCATCTTCGCCGCTCTCGCGGATGAGAGGGTGAGCCATCTCTGCGGTGCTCCCATCGTCATGAACATGCTCCTCAACGCCAAGCCCAACGAGCGCCGCCCGTTCGACCACAAGGTCGAGATGATGACCGCCGCCTCGGCGCCGCCGGCCGCCGTGATCCAGGGCATGGAAAAGCTCGGCTTCGCCATCACCCATGTCTACGGGCTGACCGAGGTCTACGGGCCCGCGGTGGTTTGCGCCTGGCATGACGCATGGAATGCCGAGCCGGCCGAAGAGCAGGCGCGCCTCAAGGCCCGCCAAGGTGTCCGCTATCCCGTGCTCGACGGGCTCATGGTCGCCGATCCCAAGACCTTGGCGCCGGTGCCGGCCGACGGCTTGACCATGGGCGAGGTGTTCATGCGCGGCAACATCGTCATGAAGGGCTACCTCAAGAATGCGCGCGCCAGCGAGGACGCCTTCCGCGACGGCTGGTTCCACACCGGCGATCTCGGCGTGATGCACGAGGACGGCTATATCGAGCTCAAGGACCGCTCGAAGGACATCATCATCTCCGGCGGCGAGAACATCTCGACCATCGAGGTCGAAGGCGTGCTCTACCGGCACCCCGCGGTCTTGGAAGCCGCCGTGGTGGCGCGGCCGGATGCGAGGTGGGGCGAGAGCCCTTGCGCCTTCGTCACCCTCAAAGACGGGGCGAAGGCCGATTCCGAGGAGATCATCCAATTCTGCCGCCAGCACATGGCCCGGTTCAAAGTGCCGAAGACCGTGGTGTTCGGCCTCTTGCCGAAGACCTCCACCGGCAAGATCCAGAAATTCGTGCTGCGCGAGAAGGCGAAGGCGATCGGCACGAGCGATCGATGAGCACCAGCGACAAACCGCCAGTCTTCACCATCGGCCATTCGAATCATTCCTGGGAAGCGTTTCTGGACCTGGTGAACCGGCACGCGATCGAGATGATCGTCGACGTGCGCTCGGTGCCGAGCTCGCGCCGCTATCCCTGGTTCGCCCGCGACGCACTTGCCAAAGCGCTGAAGGAGGCCGGCCACGATTATCACTACCTGGGCGACCGCCTCGGCGGCCGGCCCAAGGATTCGATCTGCTATGCCGGCGGCGCCATCGACTATGGCCGGGTCGCCGCCACGCCGGCCTTCCGCTCCGGCTTGGACGAGCTGGCGGAGCTCGCCGTCAAGCATCGCCTGGCCCTCATGTGCGCTGAGCGCGAGCCCATGGACTGCCATCGCTCGATCCTGGTTTGCCGGCACCTGGCGCCGCTCGGCTTCGCCGTCTGCCACATCCATGGCGACGGCAGGCCGGAGGCCCAGGATGAATTCGAGGAGCGCTTGATCCAAGTGACCAGCTCGGATGACGGCCCGCTCTTGGCCGGGCTCGAAGAGCGCCCGCTTCAGGTGCAGCTCGCCTACAACCGCCGCGGCCGCAAGATGGCGTTCAGGGCGTAGGGCGCGACGACGAGCTCGCCGGCTCAGCCCCCGACCGGCATGAAGTCGTAGACCCCGACGCCCTGCACGATCATGAACTTGGCGGGACCGCCGTCCTGACCGTGCACATAGTGGGCGATCATCGGCGCGACGGTGCAGGTCTGGCCGGGCTGCAATACGTGGGTGGCGCGCGGCGCCCGGGTCTCGACCACCAGCGGTCCCGCCATGCAGAAGAAGCTGTCGGTGATCTCAGTGTGGTAGTACCAGGGGATGCACTGCCCGGCCGCCAGGGTCAGGATGGTGACGCGCAAATCCGCACCTTCGGCCACCGTCTCGCGGCCGGCGATGACATGGTCGCCGCGCGTGCGCTCCTGCATCGGCCGTCGCTCCGTCCCGTCCTTGCCTGGGGCGCACGATCCGGGGCGGCCCGCGGCTTGTCAAGCATGGCGGCCGTCGCAACCTGTCCCTAATGCCGTGTCTCACGCCAAGGGTGCAGTCCAGCGTGCCCGGGACTGGGACAGCGGGACAGGCAGGCGAATACCCCTATGTGGCCGGATTTGAGGCTGTCCCCGTCAGCTCAAGCACCGCCTCGACGACCGCCTCCGGCGCCTCGCGTGGAAAGAAATGCCCGGCCGCGGGCACCACGCGCCGCTGATAGGGGCCGGAGAAATGGCGCGCGTCCGCTTCGGATCCTTCCGGCGGCGTCACGCCATCGGCCGCACCATGCAGCACGATCGTCGGCACCGTGATTGGAGGCTGGGCGGCAAGCGAGCGTTCGATCGCCTCCAGCGCCGGATCGCCCGGCGCGTTGCCGACGCGGTGCCGGTAGGAGTGGATCACCACCTCGACGAAGTCCGGGTTATCGAAGGACGCCGCCGTCCGCTCGTAGCCCGCATCGTCGAGGCTGAGATTCGGCGACCAGAGCTCAAATAGCAGACGGCAGAGCTGGCGTCGGTTGGCCTCGAGACCGGCATGACCGCGTTCGGTTTGGAAGTACCAGTAGTACCAGAGCCGATGCTCTTCACGTGGATCGGCGGGAGCGCCGGAGAGGGCGATGTTCTGGATGTTGTAGCCGGTGATCGAGACCAAGGCGCGGACGCGCTCGGGCCACAAGGCCGCGACAATGCAAGCGGCGCGGCCGCCCCAATCGTAGCCGACCAGAGTGGCGCGCTCGAGCCGGAGCCCATCCATGAAGGCGCGGAGATCATCGCCGAGGGCGGCCTGCTGACCCGAGCGCGGCGTGCGCGCATGGAGAAAACGCGTCGGCCCGTAGCCTCTGAGATAGGGAACGAAGACGCGGTAGCCCGCGGCGGCAAGCGGGGTTGCGATGCCGTCCCAGGTTCGGGGATCATCGGGAAAGCCGTGGAGCAGGATAACGGGCGCACCATCGCCGGGGCCGCTTTCCTCGAAGGCGATCTCCAGCGCGTCGGTGCGAACGCGCTTCAACAACGGCCCCGTCATTGCATCAGCCCTGCGTGATCGGAATGTGTCCCGGCTGTCCTTCGACGCGTTTGAACCAACTCTTGATCGCCGCGAAGCGACCGAGATCGAAGCCGCCTTCCTCCGCCACATGGGTATAGGCGTAGAGCGCCACATCGGCGATGGAATAGCGCCCGCCCACGAAGTACGCGTTGCGGGCGAGATGATCCTCCATCACATCGAGGGCGGCATAACCCTGCTCGCGCTTGGCCGGAAGCTGCGCCTGCTGCGCCTCGCTCAGCTTCGGCAGATGCAGCCAGAAGCGGACCGTGGCGATGTTCGGCTCGTGGCTGTACTGCTCGAAGAACATCCATTGCAGCACCTGGGCGCGGAGGAGCCGGTCTGCCGGCAGCAAGGGCGTGCCGTCGGCCAGGTAGAAGATGATCGCGTTCGATTCGGGGAGGTGGGTCCCGTCATCGAGTGCCAGGGTCGGGATGCGCCCGTTCGGGTTCTTCTTCAGGAATTCCGGCGTCCTCGTCTCGCGCTTGAAGATGTCGAGCTCGACGCGTCGATAGGGAATGGCGAGCTGCGCCAAGACCAGGCGCGCCTTGTAGCCATTGCCCGACGGCATGTTGTCATAGAGCGTCAGCATGTCTCCCCACTTCCCTTGAGCGGCCGTCAAGCGTAGCCCGTCGACCGCGGTCCGCGCTTGGAATGCTGTGGTAAGGAATCGGCCACCGCCAGCCAGCGGATCCGGCTCTGGGTCCAGATGTGCTCCTCCGGCGGCAGCGCATCGGGCTCATCGAAGGCGCCGACGGTGAGGTCGATCCAATTGGGATCCCCCACGCCATGCCACAGGAGCGGCGTGCCGCAGACCGAGCAGAAACCCCGCTGCGCCTGGGCCGAGGATTGATAGATGGTGGGACAGCCCAAGGTGAAGGTCACCTGGCCGCGGGCATAGGTGGCCCAGGTCACGACCGGCGCTCCACTCGCCTTCTGGCACATCCGGCAATGGCAGTAGTTGACCTTGTGGGGCGGGCCGGATGCCTGGAAGCGCACCGCGCCGCACAGGCATCCGCCCTCACGAACCGTGGCGGCTTCGCCCATCGCGGCTCAGCCGCGCCAGAACGGCTTGTTGATCTCGCTCTCGGCCAAGGAGCGGCTGAGGCCGATATCCTTGAGCGCCGCCTCGTCCATCCGGCTCAGCGCATAGCGGCTGCGGGCCCGCTCCTGCCATTGCAGCGCCTTGTCCCAGAGGGTCACGAGCAGATTGCCGATGCCGGTCTGGCGATGGGCGGCGGCGGCGCTGTGAAGGGAGGTCGAGTCGATCCGGGTCATGGCCATTCTCCTCAATTTCTCTCATATGCAGGCTGCGGCAATCCGCTTCCTTGAGACTGAGAATGGTGCTATTTTTCTCGAGCCACAAACGACCATTTCGCATGATATGCATTATATGGAATAATCCATAGCGATGAACCAAAGACTGCCGCCCCTGAATGCGCTCAAGGCCTTCGAGGCCGCGGGCCGGCATTTGAGCTTCACCAAAGCGGCCGAGGAGCTGGGGGTGACCCAGGCGGCCATCAGCCATCAGATCAAGTTCCTGGAAGAGCTCTTGGGCCAGAAGCTGTTTCGGCGCATGACCCGGCGGCTGATGCTGACCGATGCGGGGCAGACGTTGCTCCCCGGCATTCGCGATGGCTTCGAGACCTTGAGTGCCGCGGTCGCCCGGCTCCGCGCCTCGGGCAGCTCCGGTTCGCTCACCGTCAGCCTGATGGCGACGTTGGCGCTGCGCTGGCTGGTACCTCGGCTGGCCCGCTGGCAGCAGGCGCATCCCGACATCGATGTCCGGCTCTCGACCACCGCGCGGCTCGTCGACTTCCAGCGCGAGGATGTGGACGTGGCGATTCGCCATGGCTGGGGCGCGTGGCCGGGCTTGCGCTGCGACAAGCTGTTCGCGCCGCTCTATACGCCCTTGCTCAATCCAGCGCTGCTGCCGCCTGGCGTCAGGCTCACCCGACCGGCCGACCTCTTCCGGCTGCCGCTGTTGCGCGAGCATGACGAA
This sequence comes from Pseudomonadota bacterium, assembly GCA_016195085.1. Taxonomy (NCBI): domain Bacteria; kingdom Pseudomonadati; phylum Pseudomonadota; species Pseudomonadota bacterium. The sequence continues at coordinate 29,676 of JACQAG010000036.1, forward strand.
GAGGTGAACTGGAGAGCCTGGTTTGCGGCCGCCGGCGAGACCTATGCGCCGATCCAGCGCGGGCCGGAATTCGATTCGACGGTGATGGCGGGACAGGCAGCGATCCAGGGGCTGGGTGCCGCCTTGGCGCCGCCTGAGTTCTTCGCCGAGGAGCTGTCCGAGGGGCGGTTGATTCAACCCTTCTCCATCATGACCAGCGCCGGCAAAGCCTATTACCTCGTCTGTCCGGAGGCGCGCGGCGAGCAGCCGAAGATCCAGGCCTTCCGGCAATGGCTGATGGACGAGGTTGCCGCCGATGCCGCCAACAGCAACGGGCGGGCGCGAACGGCGGCGTGACCCGGACCGCAGCGTGTCGGCGGCGCAGTCGTCCAACGCAAGCGACGACGACGCACCCCGATCGCGGCCGCGCTCGGATGGACGCGGGGGCGAACGCCCGTCACGACCGGTTTGGATGCGGGGGATGTGCTACCCCAGGGGCCTCGCGGGCCGGGCGCCTCGATCGGCTGGTGGCGGTCCGACCGCCATCGCGGCGGGCCGTCAGCGTCGTCGTCGCGGTCGGCCGAACCCTGGTGCCGGTTCTCCGTTCGCGAATTTCAGGAATCAGTGATGGGTGAGTTTGGCGATCTCGTCTTTGATGCGCAGCTTTTGGCGCTTTAGATCGGCGATGCGGCCGTCGTCGGGCGCCGGCCTGGTATTCTCTTCCTGGATCATATGCTCCAGATTCGCATGCTTGGCCTTGAGTTCCTCAATGCGCTGCATGTCGGCCATCATTGTGCCTCCATCTCCTCTGTTTTGCGCTCCGCCTAGGCTCTCCTGGAGGAAAGGCTACTCCCGCGACGACGGGCTTGCCAATCTCGATTTCGGGATGGCGATGGACGCTTACAAGCCGTCGTCGTAAACATCGGGGATGAAAGAAAAGATTGACTCCCGCCGGCGTCCGCAGCGGCTGATCGTGGCGATCAGCGGCGCATCGGGAGCGATCTATGGCGTGCGGCTCTTGCAGATTCTCCAAGATCAGCCGGTCGAGACCCACCTCGTCATCTCCGATGCGGCGCGGCTGACCTTGGCGGCGGAGACAGGTTACAAGCTGGCTCATGTCGAATCGCTCGCCGCCGTCGTTCATCCCAACAAGGACATCGGGGCTGCGATCGCGTCCGGCTCCTATCCGACCCTGGGCATGGTGGTCGCACCCTGTTCGGTCAAGACATTGGGCGAGATCGCCTCGGGCGTCACCCAGAGCCTCATCAGCCGGGCCGCCGATGTCGTCTTGAAGGAGCGGCGGCGGCTCGTGCTCATGCTGCGCGAAACGCCGCTCCATCTGGGCCACATTCGCAACATGCTGGCGGTGAGCGAGATGGGGGCGGTGGTGGCCCCGCCGGTGCCGGCCTTCTATGGCGCGCCGCATACACTGGAAGAGATGGTCGATCACACGCTCGGGCGAATCCTCGACCTTTTCGGCTTGGATGCCGGCACCGTCCGGCGGTGGGGCGAAGCCGAGGGCGATGGCGGCCGGCCGCTCAGCACCAGGACGCGGCGAACCCGGTCGCGCTAGCGACCTCGCGCCGCCTTGGCCATTCCCGCCAGGAGTGCCGCCAGCGCGTGGTGCTCGCGCCGCTTGGGCAAGACTCCGGCATGGGCGAGATAGACCAGGAGGTTGTGACGGGCCTGGGTCATCGCTGCGTCCGGTCGGATGCGACCGCCTTGCGGCGCATGCTCGGCCAAGGTCACCTGCGCCATCTTCTCGGCGGCGAGCTCCGCCTTGGCGAGTTGTCGCCTGAGGCTCACGACCGCCGCCGGCGCCATGCCGAGCGGGTCGTCCTTGAGATCGCGCCTCAGCCGGCGCAAGGGTGCTATGAGGCGCGTGCGCCAGCGTCGGATGCGGCGATCGGTCAGCGCTATTCGGCGGCGATCGAGAGCCACGCCCCTGCTTCCCAGCCAGCAGCAATAGAGCAGCAGGTTCACATCGAGATGACGGCGATCCTGGAGCTCGAGGCAGGCGGCGGCGACACCGTCGCGGCGATACAGCCTCAACGAAAAACGCCAGAAATTTCCGCTCCTTAGCCTTGCGGGAGGCCGTGCTGTCGGCTTCGGTAGGCTCAAATTGCGCATCCGCCTCGATTGAGCTAGGAGAGTGATGCCCCTGCGCGCGCCCGAGGGCAAGGCGCAAGCGCCGGGGCGCCAAGAACACTATCGTCGGGCGCACCCCATGGATGACCTGGAGCCGTTGCGCCGCAAGCTCGAAGCGCTCAAGACCGAGCATCGCGATCTGGACGACGTCATCGAGCGGATCGGCGCCAAATTGCCGTTCGATCAGCTGCAATTGCAGCGGCTGAAGAAGCGGAAGCTGCAGATCAAGGACCAGATCGCCAAGCTGGAAAGCCAGCTCCTGCCCGATATCATCGCGTGAGTCGCAGCCGCGGCATTTCGCCAAGCTCGCTTGCACGTTTGGATGCTACAGTGCGGCCCCAAGCCGGCGCCAAGGGGGGGCCGGCCGGGAAGGTTGTCGCCTCCGTCGAGGCGGCGGCCCAGACCCGGACCGGATGGCCATCGTCGCAATGACCGACCGCAACCTACGCTACAAACTCGATTCCGGGGCGTCCCGCGTCTTCAACTGCCTCGCCATCACCCAGCAGATTCTGACCGAGAACAAGGACACCCCGGCCGACGAGCTGTTCTTCAAAAACCGCCGACTGAACAACATCGTCCTCATCAAGGAGCCGAACATGGCGGTCGGCGGCGATCCATTCAATGCGCCCTTGCCGATCCGCACCAAGGTGTTCATCCCGTACAATCTGGAGAACCCCTACGAGGGTGGGGAATCGAAGTTCACCGATGAAGAAGGCATCGAGTCGGCGCTCGAATACTTCACCGGCATGAACCGCAAGCTGGACCCGGTCTTCAAGGACGATTTCCGCAAGATCAAGGTCCTGGAGCAGATGCCCTCCCTCGACCCGTTCCTGTTGCGCGACAAGCTCACCCTCGAGCGGATCACCACCAGCCACCGCTACTTCAACTTGAGCGAAGAGGAGTGGAACAACATCCGCGGCCATATCCGCGAAAAGTTCTTCCTCATGTGCCAGTTCGCCACCGACGGCCGGGCCACCGCGGACAAGGTCGACCTGCTCGTCGACAAGATCTGGGATGGCCGCGACCTGCAGGCGCTGGCGCCGATGCTGGCCGCCTTCAACCTGCCGCCTGACCAGGCGCCGGAGCTGTTCTATTCCTGGAAGGGCATCAGCTTCTTCAACTACGAGTTCACCAAGAACACCGCTAATGTCCGCGCCTTCTCCCATTGGCTGAACACGACCACGCCGCGCGGTGCCGCCGACCGCACGATGGGCCAGGAGATCGACCGCGACCGCGACGCAATCAAGGCCAAGCTCCGGGTCGCCTTAAGCGAGACCATCTCGACCTTGAACGAGTTCAACAACAGCTTCGACCTCCTGTTCAAGAAGCGGGAGACGGCGAAGAACTTCGTCGACTTCATGGGCAGCTCGCGCAAGCATTTCTGGCGGCTCGGCAACCATTTGAACGGCATCTACCACGCGGTCTCGCTGTTCAAGGCCTTTACCCGGCGGGCACCCGAGCAGCGGCTCGATGCGCAGAATCTGACCCGGCTGCTCGGGATCATCCACGAGATCTTGTAAGGCAAGCCATGGCCGAGGCCCCGATCGTCGGAATCCTGATGGGCAGCCAGTCGGATTGGGCGACCCTCAAGCATGCGGCCGAGCTGTTGAGCCAGCTCGGCGTCGCCCATGAGCGGCGGATCGTCTCGGCGCATCGCACGCCGAAGCGGCTTTATGCCTATGCCGAAGGGGCGAGAGCGCGCGGCCTCAAGGTGATCGTCGCCGGCGCCGGCGGTGCCGCGCATCTGCCGGGGATGGTGGCGGCGCTCACCACGCTGCCGGTCCTCGGCGTTCCGGTGGAAAGCCAGGCGCTGAAGGGCATGGACAGCCTGTTGTCGATCGTGCAGATGCCGGCGGGCGTGCCGGTGGGCACGCTGGCGATCGGCAAGGCCGGCGCCATCAACGCGGCCCTCCTCGCCGCTTCGATCATCGGGCTCGGCGATGAGCGCATCGCCGCTGCGGTCGAGGCGTGGCGCCGGCAACGCACCGAAGAGGTGGCCGAGGCTCCCCGGGACGACGCTTGAAGAAGCCGCCAGGCTCTAGCCCGCTCCCGCCCGGCTCCACCATCGGCATGCTGGGCGGCGGCCAGCTCGGACGGATGACCGCACTCGCGGCCGCCAGACTCGGCTACAAGCTGCACGTCTTCTCTCCGGAGCCGGACGGTCCCGCAGCGCAGGTCGCCCACCGCTCGACCGTCGCCGCCTATGATGACGAGGACGCGCTGGAGGCATTCGCACGTGCCGTCGATGTGGTGACGCTCGAATTCGAGAATCTGCCGCCAGCCGCCCTCGAGCTCATCCAGCGCATCGTGCCGGTGCACCCCTCGGCCCAGGTGCTGCGGGTGACCCAAGACCGGCTGGAGGAGAAGACCTTCGCCCGCCGCCTCGGCATCGAGACGGCACCGTTCGCCGGCGTCGACAGCCAGGGCGATCTGGAGAAGGCGGTGGCGATGATCGCGCCTCCGGCGATCTTGAAGACCAGGCGCTTCGGCTATGACGGCAAGGGCCAGGCACGGCTCGAGCGACGGGAGGATGCGGCACGGGCTTGGCGCGCCATCGGCGAGGCGCCCGCCATCCTGGAGGGATTCGTCGACTTCGCCCTCGAGCTCTCGGTCATCGTCGCCCGCGGCCAGGACGGCGCCGTCAGGGCCTATCCCGCGGTCGAGAACCGGCACTGCCATCACATCCTGGCGACCACGATCGCGCCTGCCGCCATTCCGGCGGCAGCGGCAAAGGAGGCCGAGCGCATCGCGGTGGCGCTCGCCCAGGGCTTGGATGTGGTCGGCCTCCTCGCGGTCGAGATGTTCATGACCCCAGACGGACGCGTGCTCATGAACGAGATGGCGCCCAGACCGCACAACTCCGGGCATTGGACCATCGATGCCTGCCCCACCAGCCAATTCGAGCAGCTGGTGCGCGTCGCCGCCGGCTTGCCGCTCGGCCCGGTCGAGCCTTACACGCCCGCCCTGATGACCAACCTCATCGGCCACGACGTCGATGCCTGGCCGCGTCTCGTCGCCGATCCCACCGCGCGGCTCCACCTCTACGGCAAGGCCGAAGTGAGGCCGGGCCGCAAGATGGGCCACGTTACCCGGCTGAAGCGGCAGCCTTGAGGGTTCTGGCGCTGCCCGGACGCCACGGCAGATTTGCCGAAATAGCAAAATTCAGGCAAAATTAGCGACCTAGGCGCTGAGCTTACGACGTCGCCGAAGCTGCGCGGCGCCCGGAGGGGGAAACATGCTGGTCATTGTCGGTTGGGTGATCGTGATCATCAGCATCTTGGCCGGCTACCTGGGCGAGGGTGGCCATATGGCCGCGCTGGCTCAGCCCTTCGAGCTCCTGATCATCGGCGGCTCGGCGATCGGCACCTTCATCGTCGCGAACAACGTGTCGATCATCAAGGCGACCGTCGCCTCCGTCAGCGCCGCCTTCAAGGGCAGCAAATACAAGAAAGAGGACTACATCGAGCTGTTGAGCCTGATGTACGCCATCTTCAAGCTCGCCAAGACCAAGGGCATGCTCGCGATCGAGAGCCATGTCGAGCGCCCGGAGGAGAGCTCGCTCTTTCAGCAATTCCCGAATTTCGCCGCCCAGCACCATGCCGTCGAGTTCCTTTGCGATTATCTTCGCATGATGACCTTGGGCACCGACAATCCCAATGAGATGGAGACGCTGATCGACTCCGAGATCGACGCGCACCATTCCGACGCGCTGCTGCCCTCGTCCGCAGTGCAGACGGTGGCCGACGCGGCCCCGGCGCTCGGCATCGTCGCCGCCGTCATGGGCGTCGTCATCACCATGGGTTCGATCACCGAGCCGCCGGAGGTGCTGGGCCACCTCATCGGCAGCGCGCTGGTCGGCACCTTCTTGGGCGTGCTCATCTCCTACGGCTTCCTCGGCCCGCTCTCCGGCGCGATGAAAAACACGACCGACGCCGACTCGCGCTACTTCCATTGCATGAAGGCGGGCTTGATCGCGCATATGCAGGGCTACGCGCCGGCGGTCAGCGTCGAGTTCGCGCGCAAGGTGCTCTCTGAGGTGGTGCGGCCGACCTTCTACGAAGTGGAAGAAGCCGTCGCCGCCCTGCCGCCGGTCTGAAGTCTAGAGCAGCATCTGGCCAGATGGAATCGCTTTGCGATTTCATCTGGCCAGATGCTGCTCTGCTCTTTGAAAGATAGGGCAATTTCATCCACCGGGATCGGACCGTCCGGTTCGATCCCGGTGGATATTGCCCTAGTCGCTTTCAGCCTTGGCGTTGATCGCCGCCTGCGCGGCTCTCGCATCCTCGGGCCAGCGGTTCTTTAAAAAGGCCAGCACCGCCCAGATCTGCCCATTGGTCAGCGTGAATTCGTAGCCAGGCATCTGGCTCTTGGCCCCAGGGGCGGCGAAGGGCTGGCCGCCATATTTGATGACCTCGAAGAGCAAGCGGTCGGTCACGCGCACGCTGGGCCCGCTCTGGTCGAGGGCCGGCGCCGGGCGGCCGCGTTGGGCGTCGAGGCCCTGTCCCTCCCGGTTGACGCCATGGCAAAAGGCGCAGTGCTCCCGGTAGAGGTTGGCGCCCATGGAAACTTGCGCGGGATTCAGCGGATCGGCCGATTTGGCTTTGCCGGCCACGTAACGGTCCCATGCCATCCAGGCCGCCGCGATGGCGACAGAGAACAGGACCGAGATCATCAGAAATTTGGCTTGGCGGCCGAGGAAGCTGCCGGCCTCGTGCTTTGCCTCCACCTCCACCAGGACACGACGCCGGCGCGGCGCATAGCGCCGCCCGCTGCCGGGTTTTTGTCCGCCTGTCGGCGGGTGCTTGCGGAGATCGGGTGGGTCGGCAGGCATCGGCGCGATTATACGTCAAAGGCGGGCTCCGACCGAACCGGTCGCATCACCGGCCCGCTCAGCGCGAGCGTCCAGCGGCGCGGCGAACGCGGCGAAGCGCGTCCGGCAGCTCGGTGAACAGCCGGCCGATGCGCCCGAAGGTCTGCGGTACCTTCATGACATCGGCCAAGCGCCGCTCGAGAAACGCCCAGCTATCGGCTTGGCCCGGCGAGCGATCCTCCAGCCAGTACATGAGCGTCGCCGCATAGACGCCGGCCAGAAGCGCACGCTTGGTGTAGAAGTTGTAGTCGGTCGCGGTGTCGCCGGCGGCGTACCAGATCGCATCGACGGTGCGATAGAGGAGCTTGAAGGCGAGGCCGAGATAGGGCGGCAATGCCAGAAACCCGACCGCCCGCTTCACCGCCTCGCGATGGGGTGCCACCGCCTCGAGGCGGAGCCGGATCGCGGTCTGGATTCGCTCGCGGACCTTGAGGAGGGCGAGGTTGCGGGAGGCCAGCGCCTCCAGCATCCGCCGGTCGGCCAGATCGACGAAATGCCCGACGAGATCGGCGGCACCCTCGGGAAAGGCGTTTTCGGCGATGGCGGCGCTGATCTCGAGCGCGGCCGCCCCCCGGCTGAGCGCGGTCAAGGTCCAGCCATCGAAGGGCACATGGGGCAGCGTCGCCTCGATCAGGCGGTCGCGGAGCGTTTCGCTCGCGGCATCGGTCATTTCAATCCTCTGCCGCCATCTGGCCCGGGGAGGGTCCGGGAGGGGGGGATCCTCCCGTCTGTCCGCTCTTCGCGGCCCCGACCCCAAAGTCCACCCCTGGTCTGGGCGCTGCCATGCCCGCCGCCGCCGCCGCCTGGGCTAGCTCCTCGGTGAAGCCGAAGAGCGACATGTCGGTCATGCGCATGGGATAGAGGATGCCGTCCAAATGGTCGAATTCGTGCTGCACCACCCTTGCGTGCCAGCCCGAGGCGAGGCGCTCGATGCGCTCGCCGGTCAAGAGCCAGCCGGAGTAGCGCACCCTCGCAAAGCGCGGCACCACGCCGCGCATGCCCGGAACCGACAGGCAGCCCTCCCAACCCAGCACCGTCTCCTCGCCCAAGGGCTCGATCGTCGGATTGACGATGGCGGTCAGGCCCTGGGGCTGATCTTCCTCCGCACCGGTCGAGCGGCTGGCGGGCACCGTGTAGAGCACCACCCGTTGGGAGACGTGCACCTGCGGGGCGGCAATGCCGGCACCGCCGACCGCGTACATGGTCTCGGTCATGTCCTGGACCAGGCGGGCGATATCCGGGTGGGTGGGGTCCGGCACGTCGGCGGCGCGGGCGCGCAAGACCGGGCTTCCCATCCGGGCGATCGGTAAAATAGCCATGCGCCCCACTATGTGCGCCAAGGCCGGGCCAGGTCAAAGTGCTGTTCGCGGGCCCCCCGGACGCCGGGCGGGACCGTTGCCCATCGGCCACGGGGCCAGGTGCGATTGCGAACAAATGCGATACTGCCCCTTCACAAGCCCCCGGGCCTATGATAGACCGCCGCCTCCTTCTCCGCCTAAATCCATCGCTTGAGCATTGGAGGTCGCTTCCGCCGTGCAAGTTCTCGTCCGCGACAACAACGTCGACCAGGCGCTGCGCGCCCTTAAGAAGAAAATGCAGCGCGAGGGTATCTTCCGCGAGATGAAGCTGCGCCGGAACTATGAGAAGCCATCGGAGAAGCGGGCACGCGAGCGCGCGGAGTCGGTCCGGCGCTACCGCAAGCTCCTGCGCAAGCGCATGGAGCGCGAAGGTTACTGAGCCGGAGCCTGAGAGAGATGCATTCGGGCCGTCCGCATCGCGGGCGGCCTTTTCGTTTCCGGAGGCACCGATGCCGGGCGTGGTAGGCGGCGCGGGGCAGATCCGCCTGGTGGCGCCGGAACCGCGCCATGCCGAGGCGTGGATGAGCTGGCGCAACGATCCGACGACGCTCCGCTTCATGGCCGGCAAGGTGCAAAGCCTGGAGCGCCTGGTGGCCCGCCTGCAAGCGGTCAAAACCGACCTCGCCGACCGCGGCGGACGCCTCTACCGCTGGATGGCCGTGGTCAAGGACGTGCCCATCGGCACCGTCTCCTTGAGCGACCCCGATTGGACCCACGGCCATGCCGAGATCGGCTATCTCGTTGCCCCGGAGCTGCGCGGCCGCGGTGTCGGCTCGCGCATGGTCAGCCTCGCGATCGAGCGGGCCTTCGCCGGCGGCCTCTACCGGCTGATCGCAATCATCCACGAGGAGAACGGCGCCTCGGAGCGCTTGGTCGAGCGCCTGGGATTTCGGCGCGAAGGCCTCATGCGCCAGCATAATATCTGCGCGGGCGAGCGCGCCGACCACGTGCTTTACGGCTTGCTGAAGCCGGAATTTCGGCCGACCGGCACGCGGCGAATTGACAGTTAAGCGCCCCGGCCAGGCGTGCTCAAATGGCTGTGCGCCCGCTGGCCGACCCACCGGACGCACCCCTACCAACGGCTAGTGTGATGATTCCGAAGTTCGCCTACGAACTTTGGAATCTGAATCACACTAGATTCAATTGATTAGTGGCCCGCTTATCCCCGAAATTCGCTGACGAATTTCAGGGGCGGGACACAAGGGAGCGACTATGCCCGAGGGAATCCACGGCACGCCGAATCCGGACGGCGAGCACATACTGCTCCAGCCGATCCCCCGCCCGCCCTTCGATTGCATCGCCTTGCTGCTGCAGGGGGGCGGCGCCTTGGGCGCCTATCAGGGCGGAGTCTACGAGGCCCTGGCCGAGGCGGCGCTGGAGCCCGATTGGGTCGCCGGCATCTCGATCGGCGCCATCAACGCCGCCATCATCGCCGGCAACGCCCCGGAGCGGCGGCTGGAGCGGCTTCGCCAGTTCTGGCATCTGATCAACACCGACCGTTTCTGGTTCGCCGATAACGGGCTTGCTTCCGTCTTCCTCCAAGGCGATGCCGCCCGCCAGCAGCTGAGCCAGATGCATGCGGCGCTGGCGGTGTTCGATGGTGTCTCCGACTTCTTCGCGCCCCGGCTGCCGCCGCCTTGGCTGCAGCCCTCGGGGACGTTGGAGGCGACCAGCTTCTACGATTGCAAGCCGCTCAAGGCGACGTTGGAGCGCCTGGTCGATTTCGATCGCCTGAATGCCGGCCCGATGCGGCTCAGCATCGGCGCGGTCAACATCCGCAGCGGCAATTTCGTCTATTTCGACACCACCACCCATCGCATCGGCCCCGAGCATGTAATGGCGAGCGGCGCCCTGCCGCCGGGGTTTCCCCCGGTGGAGATCGAGGGCGAGTTCTATTGGGATGGCGGGCTGGTCTCGAACACGCCGTTGCAATGGATGATCGACTCCGGGCCGCGCCAGGACACGCTCGCCTTCCAGGTGGATCTGTGGAGCGCGCTGGGCGAGGTGCCGCGCAACCTGGCCGAGGTTTTCACCCGCGAGAAGGAGATCCGCTATTCCAGCCGCACCCGCGCCGTCACCGACTACGTGAAGAAGCTGCAGGCCGTGCGCTGCGCGCTCGCGGGCTTGCTCAAGGATCTGCCCGACGCGCACAAGGGGAGCCCGGAGGCGGCCCTCCTCGCAGAGTTCGCCGACAACAAGGTCACTAACATCGCGCATCTCATCTACCGGGCGCAGAACTACGAGGGCTACTCGAAGGATTTCGATTTCTCGCGCCTGGCGATGACCGAGCATTGGCGTGCCGGCTACTACGACACGGTGAGGACGCTCCGCCATCCCGAAGTGCTGCAGCGCCCCAAGGATATCCAAGGCGTGCGCACCTTCGATGTCGCCCATGACGGGCAGGGATGAGGGGGAGGAGGTGGCGAAAGCGGCCTTTCTGTCCCTCTCCCTTTGGGGGCTTTGCACATAATGACCATGAATAACCCAATTTCCTGTGCAGCACGCAATTCTGCACAAAAACCCTCTCTGGGTAACATCTAGCATGGGAGTGATTGATACCCCATTCCGTTGGCGGGCAAACTACAGTGCGAAAGGCTTTCTAGCTCGCATCATGGAGTTTCCGATGCCACGGATACCGAATGATTTTCTGGAACTGGTGTTCTTTCTATATCCGTCTAAGGAAGCAGCCAAGAAGGGGGAGGCATTTGGTGGAAGCGGCTTCTTTACAAGTATCCCATCAAATACCGACGCTAACCTGAGCCATGTCTATGCGGTGACCAACAGGCACCTGATCGAAGATGGTCATACGGTTATACGGATCAACACCAATGCCGGCGGACGGAGCTACGTTGAAACTCAGAAGGCAGATTGGAAATTCGACCAGGACGATGATCTGTGCGTGATACCAGTTGCCATCGATGAGCATCATACCTATCGAGCGCTTTCACGGAGCAGCTATCTCGACCAGACCACAATTGATTTGTGGAACATTGGTCCTGGTGATGACGTATTCATGATCGGACGCTTCATCAACCGAGATGGAGCACCACAAAATTCCCCATCTATCCGTTTCGGCAATATCTCAATCATGCACAAGGAAAAAGTGAAGCATCAGCGGCTTGGTCATTGGCAGGAGAATATCTCCGTTGAGATGAGGTCCATTGGCGGTTACAGCGGCTCACCCGTGTTTGTAACTGTTCCTCCGTTTTCGGTGCGACCCGATAAGAATGAGATCTCCCAGGAATCACGTATATGGCTTCTGGGTGTGGATTGGGGGCATGTACGAACGCGCGAGCCAGTGATGTTCAAGGGCAGTGAGACACATCATCCCGAAGGCTTGTATGTCGAATACAACACCGGCATGGCCAATGTGGTGCCTGCATGGCGATTGACGAAATTGCTTGATATACCGCAGTTCTCATTCGGTAGAGATCAATGGGACCAGGACGAGGCAGAGAGACGCAAATATCTTGCACCTGCTGACGTATGCGGCACCACACAATGAAGTTTGATCCTCGCTCACAAAAACACTCCAATCACCCGAAGCCTGGCAGAGGACGCGACCTGCCATGGGCTGGTTAAGCATCAGTGGGGATCTTTACGGCTTTGCTCCGATCAAGACGCGAAGCTTGGAATTCTCACCACCTGGTCCATTATACGAATTAGATGGCTGCTCACCGATTGGGTATGGTTCCCATGGCACTGCATCCAAACCAACTGTATGGAAAGCTGTTACAAGCGTGGATACGGCTGCTTGGATATTGGGAGATGCATCTGTCTCACAACGCACCAAAATTCCACCAAAAACTGCTCCGGCGCCAAATGGAGTTAGAATTCTCACAGTCGCACCGGCTGCTTTTAAGGCATTAGCAATTTCGTGGCTTAATGGTGCTGCATCAGGACTAAGCCCCTCATACACAACTAGGTCGATGCCAATTCCAGCTAAGGCGGTTAATTGGCTGGCCAATTGGTCTGTGCGTGCTGGCCCGAGAGATCGTGGTGCCAGTTTGATTTCTAGTTTAAGCCGCGCAAGACGCTCAGATTCGGCTTTTTCGTTTGCTTCGGCTGCATGCAACTCCGCTTGGGCAATAGCTGCCCGCGCCAGTTCCGCTTCCTTATTCAAAATGGCCGTTTGCAATACCGCGTGGCTCGCGTCGAGTTGTGCCGAGGCGAGATCGCGTTTCAAAAAATCTTCCTTTACGTTGCCCATCCAAACAACAAGGACCGTAACAACGGCAACAGTCGCAAGGCTAATGATGAGCGCAATATTTGCAACATCATATATCCAGATTGCCCAGGCTTCTGATGGCCACATTTTTATATCCCCATGGCTCCCACTCGGTTCGATTGTGGTCATTTTGTTGTCCAGCGGTTTTGTTTTTTGGAAATTGATTGTGAGAATGTGGGGGCGAAATAAAGGTGGTGGTTAGCGAGTGCTACCCCCATCAGCCCATTCTAGGCTGCTTTGGCCCTCGTCTCGAAATTCAGATCCAATCCGAATTCGTAGACGGTCTGGATGAGGCAGCAGATGTTATGGCAGAGGATCTTGCAGAGAACCTCATTGGCCATCGCTGTCTCTGTCTTGCTCCGAACGTCATCCCGGAACTTGCTCTTGATCATCATGACCGTGCTCTCGACATTCGAGCGCTGGTGATAGTGGGAAAGGAATTCAGACCGATTCAAATGGAAAAAATGGAATGCCTTCTCCCACAATCCACCAGCCTTGCCGGTGTGGTTGGATTTGAAAGGGATGTATGCGGTTGCTCCATGGGTAGCGATGGCCTTGTGGTTGTTGACGCTCCCATACGCTTTGTCAGCCATCACCTCACGGACATCGAAATTCTTCGCGGTCGTATCCAGCAAGCTAGGCAAGACCGGAGAGTCCTGGGCATCACGCTCATGGATCTCGATTGCCGTGACGATGTTGGTGTTGACGCCACACATCATGTGCGCCTTGACCCAGTCATGCTCGCGCTTGTCCCACTTCCGGTACTTCTTATCGAACCAGGGAACGAAGCGATTGGTGGTGAAGCCAGTCGAGTCCACGGCGAAGTTGGTTTCCAGAGCCTTCAACGGCAATGCGCTGGTCTGGATCAGGTTGAGGAGGATCGGCGTCAGATCGGGCTTCTCTAGATAGTTGAAAATCGAATTGAAGTGGGGGACCTTGGTCATGTATCCGCGCCCATAGGCATCGCGGAGATCGGACATGAAGCGCCGTCCAGATACGGTCGAGTAGACCTTGAATGTCGTGGCGAACACCATGTCGGCCAATGAGAGCCTGGGGCGTCCCATCTGCTGCTCCGGTTCCTCGATGCCCTGGCACAGATCGAACAAGAGGGATTGGAATTCGTGCTTCTCATTCGTCTGGGCAGCGTTGTAGGCAGCCCAATCCTGTGGATAGGTCTTTCTGGTCGCCTTGGTGACCGTGACCCTCTCTGTGATGGTCGTTGAACCATCGGCATGGGTCTCACGCTGGATCACGTATTGGACCGCGTAGATATGCTTGCACCTGAGTCCGGTCTCTTCATGGTCAGGGCATGTGCAATGGGGGTTCATCGGATCTGGGCAGACGGTATAGCGCCGGTTGCCTGATTGTGATGGGACCAGCCAGATCGATCCCTTCTGGGTGAGCTTGCACATGGCGGCAATTGCCATGCCCAGTTGCTCTCTCGGTTGTCCTTGCCAGTCGTGCATTTTGATCACCTTTCTGTATACCAATATTATATACTACAGAGAGATTGAATTGACAAGAACAATAGTATATAGTGTCCTTATATAATTTGGAGGGATGAGGTTCTCTGATGGGCGATCCTATTGAGCAAGTGATTGGAATGGTTATGCTTCCCGGCTGTAGGTGCCGGTGCGGGCATGAATGGCTATCCAGGGATAAGGGCGAGAAGCCTAGGGTATGCCCTAAGTGCAAGACGCCCAATTGGGACCGGCCGAAGCAGTTCAGCCGACCAGATCTGGTAGATAAATATGAGAAGGAAGGAAATTTATAAGATAATGAAGGATATAAAAATGAACTCTATTGAAGAAGAATCTCATATGTTATCAGATGAAGAGATTGAAAGTCTAGATCTTTCTAAGTTTACACTAGAATATCTTTCCCTTGGCATGCCAGGATGGCCCTCGGCTGATATATCTATTTCTTATCATTTACCGCCAACAGCCGATCCAAAATTGCTGTTATCCCGTTTGAAAAAACAGCAATTAGCTGGTTTGAAACCCGCGTTACCTCCTGTCGAATTGTTACATTCGGATCCTCGTGTTCCAGTACCCCAACAGCGGCGTCGCAAGAAGCACATCGCAAAATCTTAATTGGGAATTTTGCTCCAGCCACTTGTTCGGTGCTGATCGCGAACCCTGTTTCTTTGCAATACGGGCATTTTGGCTTTGCCATGGTTTTCTTTCCTAGATTGTTTACCTATTAGGACTTCTCCCACATTATTCCATTAGGTTTTCAATTCTGCCCTACTGTAGAAAACTGCCATAGCCCTTCAAATCCTACTCCCTTATCGTAGATGACGAGCGTCACGGAATCGACCGGAGGTGGCCATGGGCCAGAGATGGTTGGTTGCTGGCATTGTTGTGCTGGGCGTTCTGATGGTGCCGTCAGCACATGCTCAGCAAAATCCCTTTGGGGCGCTTCTCCAAAACCTGCAGAAGCAATTGGAGGAAGGGCAACCTCAACAGGGAGCACCTAATAAACCTGCGGAAGCGCGGCCTGGCTCACAGACAAATGATTCTTGTGAGGCATCATATGAGGCGCGCCAGTACAAGGCCGCCGTCTCCTGTTGGCGTAATCTGGCCGATAACGGAGATGCGCGTGCGCAAACACGGCTTGGTGAAAGCTACTTTGAAGAAAAGGGAGTCTCATTACCGAGCGAGTGGCAAGAGCATGCTGAGGCGGTTAAATGGTTTAGGAAAGCCGCAGACCAGGGATACGCAAGAGCACAAGGCGATCTCGGTTTAATGCTGAGACATGGGAAAGGGACGGCGCGGGATTATCCGCAAGCATTGATGTGGTTCCAAAAGGCTGCGGACCAGGGATACGCAAGCGCCCAATATAACTTAGGACAGATGTACGAAGATGGTTTGGGAGTTCAAAAAGATGAAGATACTGCTTTGCAATGGTATAAAAAAGCAGCCGACCAAGGATATAAAAATGCAGTTGTAGCGTTTCAGGAATTGCAACATAAACAGCAGAAGGCTCAGCAGGAAAAACAAAAGACGGCATCAAATGTGAAAGTCGCCATAGAAACAAAGTAAGCGGTGTTTTGGCGACGGGTAGATGAAGCTTGCGCAGCCAGCATCATCGCACCGTGCGCTTCCGGTGCTGGGATCAGGGCGGTTTTCCGCAACACT
This sequence comes from Pseudomonadota bacterium, assembly GCA_016195085.1. Classification (NCBI taxonomy): domain Bacteria; kingdom Pseudomonadati; phylum Pseudomonadota; species Pseudomonadota bacterium. Next base: position 45,399 of record JACQAG010000036.1, read on the forward strand.
TCTTGAACTTCTTTCCCGAGCCGCA
>JACQAG010000037.1 GCA_016195085.1 Pseudomonadota bacterium
CAGCCGCAAACAGCGGCGACCGGATGTGAGGTTCCACGGCATCGACGCCGTGGCTGACAACAGGCTCGCTCCAGGATCTAAAAGACGGAGAGCCAAATGACCCCTTGACGACAACACCCTCATGTGAGCCCGCGCATGACGCCAATATAGTCTGGCCGGCACGTGGACGATCGGGGTTGAGCAATATTTTACTCAGATTGACGGACGGTAAAGTCCAACTTGTCCCCGCAATGCACAGGGATGCATGATGGCGGTGGATAGATTCGCGAATCCATGCACGGCGTGGGAACGAGTCTGTTAGAACGAGCGGACGCGAAGTTCGGCAGCGAGCGTCATGGAACCCAATCGCTCACCTACCAACGTCACCGCGCTGCCCGAACGCGACAGCACCCCCTACCGCACGCCACCGCACAACTACGAAGCCGAGCAAGGCCTGCTGGGCGCACTGCTGGTCAACAACAATGCCTTCGAGAAGGTCGGCGACTTCCTCCGGCCGGAGCATTTCACCGATCCGGTGCATGGCCGCATCTTCGAGGCGATCGGCAAGCTCATCGACCGCGGCCACATCGCCAACCCGGTCACCCTCAAGGCCTATTTCGATCAGGACAACGCGCTCGCCGAAGTCGGTGGCGCGCAGTATCTGGTGCGGCTCGCGGCCTCGGTGGTGAGCATCATCAACGCCGAGGACTACGGCCGCACCATCCATGACCTGTATCTCCGCCGGCAGCTCATCGGCGTCGGCGAGGACATGGTGAACGAGGCCTTCAAGCACGAGCTCGACATCAGCGCCGCCGACCAGATCGAGCAGGCCGAGGAGAAGCTGTTCAACCTCGCCGAGGCCGACCGCACCGAGTCCGGCTTCCGCGGCTTCAATACGATTTTGAAGAACGCCGTGGAGATGGCGGAGGCCGCGCACAAGCGCGACGGCCAGCTCTCCGGCGTGCCGACCGGGCTCGTCGACCTCGACAAGCTCCTGGGCGGCTTACATCCCTCCGACCTGCTGATCTGCGCCGGTAGGCCGTCAATGGGCAAAAGCGCGCTCGCCGCCAACATCGCCTTCAATGCCGCCTCGATGTGCGTCGACGATCCGGAAGCCGAGCGCCACGTCATCGGCTTCTTCGAGCTCGAGATGTCGGCCGAACAGCTTGCCACCCGCGTGCTCGCCGAGCAGATCGAGATGCCGGGCGAGAAGATTCGCCGCGGCGAGCTCGGCGTCGAGGACTTCCGCAAGCTGGTGCGCGCCTCCCAGCGGCTGGAGCGCACGCCGATCTTCATCGACGACACTCCGGCGATCACCGTCTCGGCCTTGCGGACCCGCGCCAGGCGCTTGAAGCGTCAACATGGCCTGTCCTTGATCGTGGTCGACTATTTGCAGCTCATGCGCCCGACCGTAGGCCATCGCCAGGAGAACCGCGTACAGGAGGTCTCCGACATCTCCCGTGGCTTGAAGGCGATCGCGATGGAACTGAACGTGCCGGTGCTGGCCTGCGCGCAGCTCTCCCGCGCGGTCGAGCAGCGCGAGGACAAGCGCCCGCAGCTTTCCGACCTCCGCGAGTCCGGCTCGATCGAGCAGGACGCCGACGTGGTCATGTTCATCTACCGCGAGCAGTACTATCTGGAACGCAGCGAGCCGACCCGGCGGGCGGACGAGACCGACGATAAGTTCCACGACCGCACCGAGAAGTGGAAGGAGCGATGCGAGCAGGTCTACGGCCTGGCCGAAGTGATCGTCGCCAAGCAGCGCCACGGACCGACGGGCAAGGTCACCCTGCAATTCGCCGGCGCGACCACCAAGTTCTCGAACGCGGCACTCCCCGGCCACCTGCCGGATGCCACCATCTGAGCCGATGGACGGCGCCGCCGTCCTCACCATCGACCTCGACGCCGTCATCGCCAACTACCGCTTGCTCCAGGGGCGGCTCGGTCGGGTCGCCGCCGCCGGCGTGGTCAAGGCCGATGCCTATGGGCTCGGCGCCGACAAGGTGGCGCCGGCGCTGGCGGCGGCCGGGTGCGGCATCTTTATCGTGGCCCAGCTCACCGAGGCGATTCGGCTGCGCGAGGGTTTGCCGCAGGGCCAAATCGTCGTGCTCGAAGGGTTGTTTGCCGAGACCGCACCCGCCTACCGCCAGCATCGTCTCCTGCCCGTGCTCAACGATCTGGGTCAGCTCGATGCCTGGCGCCTCTCGGGCGGCGGGCCTGCCTTGCTGCATGTCGACACCGGCATGAGCCGGCTCGGCCTGCCTGAGCGCGAGGTCGACATCCTCGCCGAGGATCCGAGCCGGCTGGCCCGTGTCGATCTCCTCTATGTCATGAGCCACCTCGTGTCGGCCGAGCTCAGCGACGCCGAGCTCAATCGGCTGCAGCTCGGCCGCTTTCGCCGCACCTTGCAGCGCCTGCCGACAGCGCCGGCGAGCTTCGCCAACTCGTCCGGCATCTTCCTCGGGCCCGACTATCACTTCGACCTGGCGCGTCCGGGGGCGGCCCTCTATGGCCTGGCGCCGGTCGAAGGGGCCGCCAATCCCATGCGTAGTACGGTCAAACTGGAGGCGCCGATCCTACAGATTCGCGAGGTTCCGCGGGGCGCCAGCGTCGGCTACCGTGAAGGGTTTCGCGCGCGCCGACCCACGCGAATCGGCACAATCGGCGTTGGCTATGCCGATGGTTATTTGCGCTCGCTCGCCAATCGCGGGCTTGGCTATATTGGCGGCCGTTCCGTCCCGCTGGTTGGGCGCATTTCCATGGATCTCGTCACCATCGACCTCACGGGCTTCTCCGAAGGCGAAGCCCGCTCCGGCACAATGGTCGAGCTCATCGGCGAGCACCTGCCGCCCGACGCGCTGGCCGAGCTGGCGGGGACCAACGGCTACGAGATCCTGACCTCCCTCGGCCCGCGCTATCGCCGCCGCTACATCGGCGGGGCCCCTTAGTGGTGGAACTCCTCGCTGCCATCGGCGGCGCCTTCCTTGCGCTCCTGGCCTCGCTCGGCGCGCTCGCGCTGTTCACCGGCACCGCGGTCAGCCATTGCCTGCGGCCGCCCTTCTATTGGCGGCTGATGCTCTGGCAGATGGTGGAGATCGGTTACTATTCGCTGCCGGTGGTGGCGCTGACGGCGGTGTTCACCGGCATGGTGCTGGCCCTCCAGAGCTACTCGGGCTTCTCCCGCTTCTCCGCCGAAGGAGCGGTGGCGACCGTGGTCGTGCTGTCGATGACCCGCGAGCTCTCCCCGGTCCTGGCCGGCCTCATGGTCGCCGGCCGGGTCGGCGCCTCGATCGCCGCCGAGATCGGCACCATGCGGGTGACCGAGCAGATCGATGCCTTGGGCGTGCTCTCGACCAATCCCTACAAATACCTGGTGGCGCCGCGGCTCATCGCCGGCACCCTGATGCTGCCGGTGCTGGTGCTGGTCGGCGACATCTTGGGCGTATTCGGCGGCTATCTCATCGGCGTCTATAAGCTCGACTTCAATGCCGGCGGCTATCTCCGCCAAACCTGGCTATATCTGGAGTTCAACGACGTCGTCTCCGGCCTGGTGAAGGCCGGCGCCTTCGGCTTCCTCGTCGCCTTGAACGGCTGCTTCCACGGCTACAACAGCCGCGGCGGCGCCCAGGGTGTGGGCCAGGCCACCACCAACGCGGTGGTCTCCGCCTCGATCCTCATCCTCATCTTCAACTATCTCATCACCGAGCTGTTTTTCGCCAGATGACCGGTGGGACACCCAAGATCGCGGTCAAGGATCTGCGCAAGAGCTTTGGGCGCAACAATGTGCTGACCGGCATCGATCTCGACATCGCCAAGGCGGAGAGCCTGGTCGTCATCGGCGGGTCGGGCACCGGCAAGTCGGTGCTGATCAAATGCATCATCGGCCTGATCCGGTCCGATGCCGGCTCAATTAGGATCGATGGCGAGGAAACTAGGGGGCTCGGCGGCGAGGCCAGGGAACGGGTCATGGGCAAGTTCGGCATGCTGTTCCAGGGCTCGGCCCTCTTCGATAGCCTGCCGGTGTGGGAGAACGTCGCCTTCGGCCTCATCCAGGGCCGCGGCATGGCGCGGAAGGAAGCAAGAGAGGTGGCGCTCGCCAAGCTGGCCCAAGTCGGCCTCGGCCCGCCGGTGGCGGCACTCTACCCGGCGGAGCTCTCGGGCGGCATGCAAAAGCGCGTGGCGCTCGCCCGCGCCATCGCCACCGACCCGGAGATCATCTTCTTCGACGAGCCGACGACGGGCTTGGATCCGATCATGGCCGACGTGATCAACGGGCTCATCGTCGATTGCGTGGCAAAGCTGGGAGCGACCGCCGTCTCGATCACCCACGACATGGCGAGCGCCCGCAAGATCGCCCACCGCATCGCCATGATCCATGGCGGCAAGATCATCTGGTCGGGTCCGGTCTCCGAGATCGACCACTCCGGCAACGCTCATGTGGACCAGTTCATCCACGGCCGCGCCGAAGGCCCGATCAAGATGGAAGTGCGGCGAGCGTGAGCATCCGGGCGCAGGAGCATGCCCCCACCCCGTCCCTCCCCCGACGGGTCGGGGGAGGGTGTGACGCGCCTGCCTCATTCCCCCTCCCCCACCTCGGGTGGGGGAGGGTTGGGGTGGGGGCGGTGATCGCGCAGCGCTGATGGCCAAGCCAGCCTCCCGCTATGTTTGCCAGGCCTGCGGCGGCGTGCAGTCGAAATGGAGCGGCCGCTGCGAGGCGTGCGGCGCCTGGAACACGGTGGTGGAGGAGCCGCGGGGCGAGGCCCTGCCCAAGGGCCAGAAGCTCGCCGGCGCGCGCAAGCTGGAATTCTCCGAGCTCGCCGGCGACAGCGTCGAGCCGCCGCGGCGGCTGACCGGCATCGCGGAGTTCGACCGGGTCTGCGGCGGCGGGCTCGTCGCCGGCTCGGCGGTGCTGATCGGCGGCGATCCCGGCATCGGTAAATCGACCTTGCTGCTACAGGTGGTGGCTCTCCTCGCCGGCTCCGGGCGCTGTCTTTATATCTCGGGCGAAGAGTCCTTGGATCAGGTGCGCTTGCGGGCCCGGCGCCTGGGCGTGATTGAAGCGCCCGTCGGCTTGGCGGCGGCGACCGCACTCCGCGACATCCTGGCCTCGCTCGATGGCAGCGAGCGACCGGACGTGGTGGTGATCGACTCGATCCAGACCATGTATGTGGACACCCTCGACTCCGCCCCCGGCACCGTGGCCCAGGTGCGGGCATCCGCCGCCGAGCTGATCCGCCTGGCCAAGCGCCGCGGCTTCGCCCTCTTCCTCGTCGGCCACGTCACCAAGGAAGGTGCGATCGCCGGCCCCCGGGTGCTCGAGCACATGGTCGACACCGTGCTCTATTTCGAAGGCGAGCGCGGCCACCAATTCCGCATCCTCCGCGCGGTCAAGAACCGCTTCGGGCCGACCGACGAGATCGGCGTCTTCGAGATGACCGATCGCGGGCTGATCGAGGTGCCCAACCCGTCCGCCCTCTTCCTGTCCGAGCGCCGCGGCGATGTCAGCGGTGCTGCCGTCTTCGCCGGCATGGAGGGGACGAGGCCGGTCCTGGTGGAGATCCAGGCCCTGGTGGCGCCCTCCCCCTTCTCCACCCCGCGCCGTGCCGTGGTCGGCTGGGACGCGAACCGGCTCGCCATGGTGACGGCGGTCTTGGAAGCTCGCTGCGGCGTCAGCCTCGCCGGGACCGATGTGTTCCTCAATGTTGCCGGCGGGCTCCGGGTGAGCGAGCCCGCCGCCGATCTTGCCGTCGCCGCCGCACTGGTCTCCTCGCTCACGCAAAACCCGATGCCGGCGGAAGCGGTGGTGTTCGGCGAGGTCGGGCTGGCGGGCGAGGTGCGCCAGGTCGGCCAGACCGAAGCCCGGCTCAAGGAAGCGGCCAAGCTCGGCTTCAGCCAAGCCTATCTGCCGAGCGGACGGCGCAAGGGCACGCCCGCCGAGTCCAGCCTCAAGCTCATCGAGCTGGCGCGGCTCGCCGATCTCGTCACCCTCCTCGATGACGGCAAGACGACGCGGCCAACGAGGCGCCAGGCATGAGCCAGTTTGCGCTCACCGCCGCCGATATCGCGGTCGTCGCGATCGTGCTGATCTCGGGCCTGCTCGCCTTCTTCCGCGGCTTCGTGCGCGAGGTCTTGTCGGTCGCCGGCTGGATCGGTGCCGCCGCCGCGGCACTTTACGGGTTTCGCCCGCTGCAGCCGATCATCCGCAAGCTCGTCGGCTACGATCTCCCGGCCGATGTGCTGACCGGAGCCGGGCTGTTCATCGTGGCTCTCATCGTGCTTTCCATGCTGAGCCATGCGATCTCGGTCAGGGTCAAGGACAGCGCGCTCAGCGCCGTCGATCGCTCGCTCGGCTTCATCTTCGGACTGATTCGCGGCGCCGTCATCGTCTGCATCGCCTATCTCGCCGTCAACCTGGCCTTCCCCAAGGACTCGCAGCCGGATTGGTTGCGGAACGCCAAGTCCATGCCCGCGGTCGAGCGCGGCGCCACGCTGCTGCTTTCCTTGATTCCCCGCGAGGTTAGGAGCCAGGGGGCGTCCGCCGCCGACGAGGCCAGGCGCCGGGCCGCCGACGCGGCAGAGGCCCGCAAGGCCTATGAGCGCCTGGTTTCACCCTCGCCCAAGGCGCCCGAGGCGAAAGCCGATGCGCCGGCCGATGCCACGGGGTATAAACCCGGCGAGCGGCGCGAGCTCGACCGCTTGATCCAGACGACGCAGTGACAATCTATGGGCCAGGCACAACGCGTCACCATGGAGGATTGCGCCTGACCCTCGGCACCAACCCTTTCGACGACGACAAGCTGCACGAAGAGTGCGGCGTGTTCGGCATCTTCGGCACGCCGGATGCGGCGGCCCATACCGCCTTAGGCCTGCACGCGCTCCAGCACCGGGGCCAGGAAGCGACCGGGATCGTCGCCTTCGACGGCAGGCAATTCAACTATCACCGCGGCAACGGCCATGTCGGCGACAATTTCGGCGACCCCGCGGTCATCGCAAGGCTGACCGGGCACGCGGCCATCGGCCACAACCGCTACGCCACCACCGGCGAGACCATCCTCAGGAACGTGCAGCCGCTCTTTGCCGAGTTCGAGTTCGGCGGCTTCGCCCTCGGGCACAACGGCAATCTCACCAACTTCTTCGAGCTGCGCCGCGAGCTGGTGCGCCGCGGCTGCCTCTTCCAGTCGACCTCCGACACCGAGATCATCATCCAGCTGATGGCGATCGGCAAAGGGGCGACCGTGGTCGATCGCCTGGTGGAGGCACTCCTCCAGGTCGAGGGCGCCTACTCCCTGGTGGCGATCACCAATGAGAGCGTGATCGGGGTGCGCGATCCCGTCGGCGTGCGCCCGCTGGTGCTGGGCCGGCTCGGCACCACCTACATGCTCGCCTCGGAGACCTGCGCCTTCGACATAATCGGCGCCGATTTCGTGCGCGACGTGGAGCCGGGCGAGCTCATCGTGCTGGACGCGACCGGCGTGCACAGCATTCGTCCCTTCCGCCCGCAGCCGGAGCGGTTCTGCATCTTCGAATACATCTACTTCTCGCGGCCCGACAGCGTGGTCGAAGGCAGCTCGGTCTACGAGGCGCGCAAGAGCATCGGCGCCGAGCTGGCGCGGGAAAGCCATGTGCCCGCCGACGTTGTCATCCCGGTGCCGGATTCGGGCGTGCCGGCCGCCATCGGCTATGCGGCGGAGTGCGGCATCCCCTTCGAGCTCGGCATCATTCGCAACCACTATGTCGGCCGCACCTTCATCGAGCCCACAGATACCATCCGGCATCTGGGCGTGAAGCTGAAGCACAACGCCAACCGCTCCGAGATCGCCGGCAAGCGGGTGATCCTGGTCGACGACTCGATCGTGCGCGGCACCACCTCCACCAAGATCATCCAGATGGTGCGCGCCGCCGGGGCGCGCGAGGTGCATTTCCGCATCGCCAGCCCGCCCACGACCTATTCCTGCTTCTATGGCGTCGATACGCCGGAGCGCAACAAGCTCTTGGCCTCGCGCTACGACGTGGCCGGCATGGCCGAGCATATCGGCGCCGACTCCTTGGCCTTCATCTCCATGGACGGGCTCTACCGGGCCATGGGCAAGAAGGGCCGCGACCCGAAGGCGCCGCAATATTGCGATGCCTGCTTCACCGGCGACTATCCTATCGCGCTGACTGACATGGCCGACGGGACCCAGCCGACCCAGCTCTCGCTGCTGGCCGAAACCGCCTGAGCATGCGCCTCAAGGAAAAGATCGCGCTGGTGACCGGCGCGTCGCGCGGGATCGGCCGCGCGGTTGCCCTCAAGCTCGCCGAGGAGGGCGCCCATGTGGTGGCGGTGGCGCGCACCGTGGGCGGGCTCGAGGAGCTGGACGACCAGATCCGGGCCAAGGGCGGCAGCGCCACCCTGGTGCCGCTCGATCTCTTGGACCCAACCGGCATCGAGCAGCTCGGCACCAAGCTCTACGAACGCTATCGGCGCTTGGATGTGCTCGTCGGCAATGCTGCGCTCTTGGGCACGCTCTCGCCCTTGGGCCAGATCGATCCCAAGGTCTGGGACGAGGTGATGAATGTCAACGTCACCTGCAATTGGCGGCTCATTCGGGTCTTCGACCCGCTGCTCCGGCAATCGGATGCCGGCCGCGCCATCTTCGTGACATCCGGTGCGTCGGCCGGCACGCTTCCCTATTTCGGCCTCTATGCGGCGAGCAAGGCAGCGCTGGAAGCCATGGTCAAGACCTGGGCCGGCGAGATCACCAAGACCAAGATCAAGGCGAACCTGCTCAGCCCCGGCGTGGTGCGCACCGCCATGCGCGCCCATGCCTTTCCCGGCGAGGACCCGATGACATTGACGCCGCCCGAGGCGATCGCCGAGAAATTCATCGAGCTGGCGCTGCCCAGCTGCCAACGCCACGGCGAGGTGGTGCGCGCGCAAGGATGACGGCACCCGCTCCGCCACTCGGAGCGGGCGCCAAGGGAATGGACGGCGCTCGAACCTTTCTGAGGCACCCCGTGCTGGGGGATTTCTTCCCGGCAGCCGCATCGATGCAGCGAGCGGCGTTGCACCGTCTTCCAAAGTACGCGTAACAGCCAAGTCGTCGGTTCGGCACCCGATACCTATCTGAGTCGAAACCCGCGCGGTCAAAGAGTTCCGGATCGCGGCCCGGCTGTCGTAGGCTCGGGCATGCGCCTCCCGCCGCAGAACGCCCTCCTCGTCATCGACCTGCAGAAGGCCATCGACGATCCAAGCTGGGCCAAGGACGGCCCGCGGAACAACCCCGAGGCCGAGGCCAATATCGCGCGCCTGTTGGCCGCCTGGCGCGCAAGCCGCGCGCCGCTCTTTCACATTCGCCATGACTCGGTCGAGCCGCAGTCCGTCTACCGGCCGGGGCAGCAAGGCAACGCGTTCAAGCCCGAGGCGATGCCGCGCACGGGCGAAACCATCATCGCTAAGCGCACCAACAGCGCCTTCATCGGCACCGATCTCGAGCCCCGTCTCCGGGCGGCGGGGATCACCAGCCTGGTCGTCGCCGGCGTCATCACCAACAACTCGGTCGAGGCGACGGTGCGCATGGCCGGCAATCTCGGCTTCGAGACCATCCTCGTGGCCGATGCCTGCTTCACCTTCGCGCGGCGCGATTATGACGGCCGCCTGCGCAGCGCCGAGGAGGTGCACGCGATGTCGCTCGCCAATCTCGACGGCGAATACTGCCGGGTGGTGCGGACGGCAGATGTGCTGGCAACGGTGGGCGCAACGGTCAGGGCCTACGCGCCGGCCGATCTCGATGCGCTGATCGAGATCTTCCGCAGCTCGGTCAGACAAGTCGCGTGCCGGGACTACACGGAAGACCAGGTCAAGGCCTGGGCCCCCGATACCATCGACCGCGAGGCGTTCGCTGCCAGGCGCGCGGCCAAGCCCACCTTCGTCGCGGTGATCGGGGCGAAGCCGGTCGGTTTCGCCGATCTGGAGCCGGACGGCCATATCGACATGCTCTTCGTCGATGCCGAGCACCAGCGACGGGGCGTCGCCCGGGCGCTCTTCGAGGCCATCGAAGCTGCGGCCAAGGATCAGGGTCTTGCGGGCCTCCACACCGAGGCCAGCATCACCGCCCGCCGCTTCTTCGAGCGTTGCGGCTTCTCCGTGGTGGAGCCGCAGACGGTCACGCGGCGCGGGCAACAATTCCGCAACTTCAAGATGGCGAAGCCGCTAAGCGAAGAATGAGGACGTCGAGAGTTGCTCGTGCTTACGCGATGCCCATATGGTAGAATGGTATAATATCTTGGTAGAGAGGTATTGGATGGGGTTGAATATCAAAAATGAGGATGCGCATCGCCTGGCCCAGGAGCTGGCCAAGCTGACCGGCGAGAGCATGACCACGGCGGTCACCGAGGCCATACGCGAGCGCGTGGATCGCCTCCGCCGTGAGCAAGCGAAAGGCCTTGCCGAACGACTTCTGGCCCTAGGCAGAGATTGTGCGCCGCGGCTGAAGGAGCCGTTCCGATCCGCAGACCATGGCGATCTGCTCTACGACAGCACCGGCTTGCCCCGGTGATCGTCGACACATCGGCACTCATCGCCATCCTGCGTAACGAATCCGATGCGGCGCTCTACGCAGCAGCGATCGAAGGTGCAGCAATCCGTCGCATCTCCGCCGTCACCTTCCTCGAAGCCGCCATCGTCATCGATGGAAGCCGGGACCCCATCGCCAGCCGGCGCTTCGACGATGTCATCAAGGAGGCGGCATTCAGCATCGAGCCCGTGACAGAGGTACAAGCGCGCATTGCGCGCGAGGCTTATCGCGATTTCGGCAAAGGCAGCGGGCACGCGGCGGGTCTCAACTTTGGGGATTGCTTTGCATACGCGCTGGCGAAGCATGCGGGTGAACCCCTCCTATTCAAAGGTGAGGATTTCGCCCGGACCGATATTCGCCGCGCCTTACAGCGGACGCGCGGTGCAGATTGACAGAAAGTAAGCAATTACTTACCGTTTGACATGGCCGACATGGCGCGCACCTTGACCGCCCTTGCCGATCCGACCCGGCGCCGGGTGTTCGAGCGCCTGGCGCGGGGTCCGCAGGCGGTGGGCGAGCTCGCCAGAGGGCTGCCGGTCAGCCGGCCGGCGGTTTCCCAGCATTTGGCGGTCTTGAAAGCGGCCGGCCTAGTGACCGACCGGGCCGAGGGCACGCGCCGCATCTATCAAATCGATCCAAACGGCCTCGGCGCGCTCGGCGCCTGGCTCGACCGGTTCTGGGACGAGGCGCTCGCCGCCTTCAAGGAAGAGACCGAGCGCGGGAGCCGGGGATGACGCAGAGGATCAAGCCGGCTCCGGTGCGCAAGTCCGTCAAGGTCGCGGTCGGGTCCGAGCGCGCCTTCGAAGTGTTCACCAAGGACATCGGACGCTGGTGGCCCGCCTCCCACACCCTCTTGAAGGCGCCACGCCAATCCCTCACCATCGAGCCCAAGATCGGCGGCCGCTGGTTCGAGCGCGCCGTCGACGGCAGCGAGTGCAGCCTCGGCCATGTGCTGGCATGGGAGCCGCCGCACCGGGTCCTCCTCGCCTGGCAAATCGACGGTACCTGGAAATTTAATGCCGCGCTGGTGACCGAGGTCGAGATCCGCTTCATCGCCGATGGCGATGCGACAAGAGTCGAACTCGAACACCGCAAACTCGAGCGTTTGGGCGAGCATGCCGAAGCGATGCGCGGCACCGTCGACTCGCCCGGCGGCTGGACCGCCGTCCTGCAAAGCTATGTGGACCTGATCGGGCGCTAGTGTCCCGCCCCAGAAATTCGTCAGCGAATTTCTGGGATAAGCGGGCCACTACTCTATTGAATCTAGTGTGATGATTCCGAAGTTCGGTGACGAACTTCGGAATCATCACACTAGCCGCCCGGCGAGATGTCCGCCGCCGGCACGTCCTCGAGTCTGGCGAACACCGGGAGGCCGCGAGCGCGGAAGCGCTGCATCTCCGCATCGGCGCCGTTGGAAGGCCCGCCCACCCTGAGGAAGGCATCGCAGCGCTCTGTGAGCGCCAGCGACAGTGGCAGCATGATGTCGTCGTAGTGCCTGGCTCCGGCGGCGGCGATGACCGGCAGCGCCATGTTGACCCCGATCACCGGCACGTGGCCCATCCGGAAGAGGGCGTGAGCCGCACGGTTCATGAGCTTGAGATTGGACCTTCGTTCGGCCGCGGTCTTGGCGCCGTGGCGATACGGTCCGCCGACCATGATCCACATCGCTATTTGTCCTTCTGGTCGACGTAGGGATTCTTGCCCTTGCGCAGCAGGAGGCGGATCGGCACGCCCGGCATACCGAAGGTCTTTCGGAGACTGCCAATCAGGTATTTCTCATAAGATTCCGGGAGTTCATCGATCTTACTCACCCAAAGAGCGAAGGTCGGTGGGCGCGACTTCACCTGGGTCATGTAGCGGAGCTTGAGCCGCCTTCCGGACACCAGGGGCGGCTGATGGCGTTCGGTCGCCTCGTAGAGCCAGCGGTTGAGCTGGGCCGTCGGCAGCCGCCGGTTCCAGGAAGCATGCGCGGCGAAGACCGCGTCCATGAGCTTATCGAGATTGGTGCCCTTGAGGGCGGAGATGGTGAGTGCCGCAATGCCGCGGGCTTGCGGCAGCGAGTCCTCCAGGCGCTCCTTCAGGCGCTGCAACGCCGCTTTGCGGTCGCCGACCGCATCCCATTTGTTGACCGCCACTACCAGCGCGCGCCCCTCTTCGAGCACATGGCGGGCGATGGCGAGATCCTGCTTGTCCAGGATCTTCTCGGCATCGAGGACCAGGATCACCACCTCGGCGAAGCGCACGGTGCGCAAGGTGTCGCCCACCGAAAGCTGCTCCAGCCGCTGATCGATGCGCGCACGGCGCCGGAGTCCGGCCGTGTCCACCAGCCGGACCGGGCGGCCGCGATGCTCCCAGTCGATGGCGACCGCATCGCGCGTGATGCCGGGCTCGGGACCGGTCAGCACCCGCTCATCGCCGATGAGCCGATTGACCAGGGTCGACTTGCCGACATTGGGGCGCCCGACGATGGCGAGCATGATGGGCTTCGCCTCGCCCTCCTCGGCCGCATCGGCCGCATCGGCGCCCGCGGGCGCCATGGCGCGGAGCTTGTCGTGGAGGGCGTCCAGGCCCTGCCCGTGCTCGGCTGAGATGGCCAAGGGCTGGCCCAGGCCAAGGGCGAAGGCCTCGCCCAATCCGCTCTCCGCGGCCGCACCCTCGCATTTGTTGGCGACCAGCAGGATCGGCGTCTTCGAGCGGCGCAGCCGGCGGGCGAGGGCGGCATCGAGCGGCGTCACGCCGGCGCGCGCATCGATGAGGAACAGCGCCACATCGGCCTCCGCCACCGCCCGCTCGCTCTGCTCGCGCATGCGCGAAGCCAGCGTCTTATCGAAGGCCTCCTCCAACCCGGCGGTATCGATCAGGCGAAAACGGAGCTGGCCCAGCCTTGCCTCGGCCTCGCGCCGATCGCGGGTGACGCCGGGAGTGTCGTCGACCAGCGCCTGCCGGCGGCCGACCAGGCGGTTGAACAGGGTCGACTTGCCGACATTGGGCCGGCCGACGATGGCAACCGTGTAAGCCATGGTCGAGCTTTACCGGAGCGCGATCAGCTCGCCGCCGTCGCTCAATAGATAGACGGTCTGGTCGGCGATCACCGGGGAGATCATGATCCCGTCGGGGACCTTGATATGCCCGAGCACGTCGCCGGTATAGGGCGATAGCGCCAGCACCTCGCCTTCGGCGCCGGCGACGATCAGCCGATCGCCCGCCAAGACCGGCCCGGTCCAGATCAGCGGCTTGGGGCGCGTGGCGGTCGGATCTATGAAGCGGCCGATGCCGATGACCCAGCGTACGCGGCCGTCGCTGCGCCTGAGGCACACCACCTCGCCGCTGCTGGTGAGCACGTAGACGAAGTCGCCGGCGACCCAGGGCATCTCGACGCCGCCCAAGTCGCTGTCCCAGGCGCGGCCGCCGCTCCTCAGGTCGATCGCCGCCATGCGCCCGGAATTGCTGATGGCGATGAGCAAGCCGCGATCCACCACCGGCTGGCCGCGGATGTCGGCCAAAGTCGAGATGGTGTCGGAGCGCCGCGCCGCCACCAAAGAGTCCGACCAGATGACGCGACCGTTCTCGGTGCGGAGCGCGAAGATCTCACCCGACGAATAGGGCACGACCAGCGTGCCGCCATCGACCGCGGGGCTGGCGCCGCCCAGGAGGCCGGCAGTCTCCGGAATGCCGGCATGGGACCAGAGTCGATGCCCGTCATTGGCGTCGAGGGCGAAGGTCTGATTGTCGACGGTGAGCACGAACACCCTGCCGCCGGCGATGGTCGGCGGCGAGCGCACCGGCCCCGGCACGGGCTGGCGCCACAGCTCCTTGCCGTCGCTGGCCGACAGAGCCAAGACCTGGCCGTAGCCGGTGCCGACGAAAACCTTGCCTTCGGCATAGCCGATGCCGCCGGGCTGCACCGCGTCCGACCGGTTCTCCTTGGCCCGTGCCTCGGCGCGCCAGAGGATCTTGCCCGTTGCTGGATCGATGGCGGAGACCTCGCTGTCGGCGTCGACCACATAGACCCGTCCCTCGCCGACGACCGGCGGCGACAAGAGCTTGCGGTCGCTGTCGGAGCCGCTGCCGATGCTGACGCGCCAGGCGACCTTCAGCTCCCCGCCGGCGGCCAGATGATACATGGCGTGGTTCGGCTCGCCCCCGGCCTGAGGCCACTCGGCGTTGACCACCGGCCGCGGCAAGCGAACCGGCACCTCGGTCAGCTCGGGATCGACGTCGATCCGCTGGTCCAGCTGCAAGACCGAGATACGCCTGCCCGGCAAGGGCCGCGGCGGCGCATCGCCCAGCCAATCGAACATGCCGCAGCCGGACAGCGCCAACGCCATCGCCAGGAATAGAACGGTCTTCATACGCAAGGATGATATGAGCATCAGCCGGCCAAAGCCGCCAACATCTCGGCCGCCCTGGCGCGGATGTTGGCCGGGGCTTCGGTGTCGTCGGCAAGTTTGCGGAAGAGCTCGCTCGCCCGCGCCTTGTCGCCGCTCTTCACCGCGAGCACGGCGGTGAGTTCGAGCGCGTTGAAGCGCCACGGGTTGCCGGCGCCAATGAGCAGCGCCAGACGCTGGCTGAGCTGGGCCGGATCGCCCGCATCGATACGGTGCATGACGCCGAGCACGACGCCGAGATCGCGCAGCGCCGGATCGGCGCTGCTATCGGCCGCCAAAGTGTCATAGACTCGGAGCGCGCCCTCGCGGTCGCCCTTGTTGATGAGAAGCGCTGCCTCGTTCAGGCGCGCGAGAGCGGCGAACCCGGGCGAGGATTTGTCCGCGAGCGCGCCCAACGCGTTGGCCGCCTGCTCGGGATTGGTCTGGGCGTTGGCGAGCGCCTCGGCCAGCTGCGCGCTGGCCGCTTCGCGCTGCCGTTCGCGCCAATCCCGCCAGAGGTTGAAGCCGGCGACGGCCAGAACCAAAACCACCGCAAGGGCGACGACGTATCTGCCGTATCGGTCCCAGAGGCGCTGGTAGTGCTCTTTGCGAAGGTCCTCTTCGACCTCGCGGACAAATTCGTCGCTTTGGCTCAATACCGGAACTCCAGTGCCGCCGTCCCAAGCCGGGCCGGGGGCGGCCTCGAAAGGCCGCAACCATAGCGATGTGCCCCCGCCAGGGCAATTAAGGCGTGTCCATATCAGGAAACGGGCAAATCCAGGGACTTGCGCGCCACGGGACTCGCGGCCCCTCACCCTCCCCTGGACGCCGGCACGGTTTTCAGGAAGACTAGATGAATGGCACGCCTCACCAGCGGCAACCGGCCGAGATGAGCCCAGTCATTCGACTCAGCGACTTCCGGCGGCGGCCACGCCCGGTTTTCTTCAGCCGAAACGAACTCAACCAACTGCTATCCCTCTATAGCGCCAGGGTGTCCGCCGGGGATTGGCGCGACTATGCCATCGACCAGGTGAGCGGCATGGCGGTGTTCTCGGTCTTCCGCAACACCCAGGACCGGCCGCTGTATTCCGTGGCCAAATGCACGCCCGGCACTCACCGCCAGGGCGACTATGTGGTCTTCGCCGGCTTGAGCAAAATCAAGCACGGCCATCAGCTAGCCGAGGTCTTGGAAGTCTTCGAGCCCTATCTCCGCCTGGTCACGGGCTGAGCGGTGGCACCCTAGCCTGCTCGCGCCGAGCGTTCGGTCCTGACGCCCACCCATCATGACCACAGGACACGACCTCGTCGTCGGCGGCAGCGGCATGCTGGCGGGATTGTGCGAGGCGCTGGCGCGCGAAGACCGGATCGTCTCGGTCATCGGCCGCGATCAGGGACGCCTGCAGCGTCTGGTGCAGCGACATCCCAACATCAGACCGCTCTCCGTCGACTACCGCGACGCTGAAGCGCTCGAGCGAAGCTTGGTGGCAGCCGAAACAGCGTCTGGACCGATCGAGCGCGCGGTCTGCTGGATCCATACCGTGGCGCCCGATGCGCCCGTCATCGTCGGTCGGCGCACCAAGCGAGCCCTCTGGCATGTTCTTGGAAGCGCGGCGGCCGACCCCGCGGAACCTGGACGACTCGATCGCTGGCGGCAGCGCTTCTCCGCGCTTTCCCCTCTCGACTACAGGATCATCGTGCTGGGCTTCGTCAGCGGCGCGGAGGGATCGCGCTGGCTGACCGATGCCGAGATCAGCGCCGGGGTCAAACACGCGCTCGACACAGAGGCTCCGCTCTCGATCGTGGGAACGGTCGAGCCCTGGTCGGCGCGGCCCTGACGTCGTTCCAACCCTAGTTCGCCGTCTTCTCGATGTTCCAGAGCGCCAAGTCCCAGGAGTTGGCGACCACGCCTTTCAGGCTCTTGCGATAGGCGATCGGCCGGGTGAATTGGCCGATCGGCACATAGGGCACCACCTCCAGGAATTTGCGCTGAAGCGCATCGATGATGCGCTTCCTCTCCTCCTGCGTGGTCGCATCGATATAGGAGAGGCGGATCCTCTCCATCTCCTGATCGCAGGGCAGCCCCCAGGAGTTGCGCCCGTCGCAGGAGGTGGAGGCGAAGAGATTGGTGAACGGGTTCTGCTGGATGCGCCCGGGCCAGGTGGTCTGCGCGATGTTCCAGCCGGCGCGGTCGGTGGCGGGATCGTTCTTGTTGACCCGCCGGGTTAGAAGCGTGCTCCAGTCCATGGCCTGCAGATCGACAGTGGCCCCGACCTCGCGCAGGAACTGCGCCGTCACCAAGGTCATGGTGTGAATGAGCGGCTGGTCGGTCGGCGTCATCACCACGATTGGTTGGCCGCCATAGCCGCCCTCTTTCAGCAGGCGCTTTGCCGTCTCGCGGTCCGGCTTCTGGACCGTCTCGATCCCGGCCTTCGACTCGTTCGGCGAGCCGCAGATGAAGGGCGAGAAGCAGACGCGCTGATATTTCGGATCCTGGCCGACCATGGCGGCCAAATAGTCCTGCTGGGTCCCAATATGAAACAGGGCCTGACGCGCCTTCGGATTGTTGAAGGGCGGCACCAGATGATTGGGCCGAATGGTCGCCTGGAAGCCGATGGGGTCGATGATCAGCAACGCGATGTTGGGGTCGCGCTCGAGGATCGGGATCATGTCGTGGGTGATGACCTCGAGCATGTCGACCTCGCCCCGCTGCAGGGCGGCGAGCGCGGTGCCGGGATCGGGGATATAGGGCCACTCGACCCGGTCGACCTTGACCACCTTGCCGCCGGACGCACCATCCGGCGGATCGCTGCGGGGCACGTAGTCCTTGTTCTTGGCGTAGGCCACCATCGAGCCCGGCACCCACGCCTCGCGCAGGAACCGGTACGGCCCGGAGCCGATGCTCTCTTTCATCTCGGTAAAGGCGTCGGTCTCGGCGTCTTTCTTGCGCATCATGAAGGGCATGAGCGCGGCGCCGGCCAGGCTCTCGATCACCATGCCATAGGACTGCTTCAAGGCGAGCACGAAGCCGCGCTCGCCGTCGGGCTCCAGGCTGGCCGTGCGCTCGGAGATGATCTTGCCGTCGGGCGAGCGCTGGATCCATCGCTTCAGGGACTGGATCACGTCGGCGGAGGTGACCGGCGAGCCGTCATGGAACTTGAGACCGGGCCTGAGCGTAAACCGCCAGGTGAGCTTGTCGGCGCTGGCGCTGTGCGACTCGACCATCTGCGGCTGCGGCGCCAGCTCGGAATCCATCGAATAGAGCGTGTCGTAGATCAAACGCGAATGGTTGAAGGTGATGGTCGCGGTGGTCCACACGGGATCGAGGATGCGCAGATCCGCCTGGGGCACCATGCGCAGCACGCTCTCGGCCCGGCTGGCAGGCGACAACGGTCCCTGCAGCAAGGCGAGACCCAGTGCTAGACCGGCGATGCGGGGCAGATGAGTCATGGCGACCTCCGGGGCTGGACGGCTCGGGATTGAGGTTAGCCCAACTTGCGCAGAATCGGCATAGCGGTCGAGCAGAATCAATCTGTTAGCCAGAAAGTCGGCACTACATTTCGGCGTTGATGATAGTGCTCTCAGGCGCTGAGGGCGACGGCCGGCTGCTCGATCTCGCTGAGGCGCATG